>JAVCCS010000105.1 GCA_030765365.1 Candidatus Theseobacter exili | reverse complement strand
TGATTTTTCCTTTATACCAAAGGAACTTTTTGAAAAACTTGAATTTACGGAAAGAAGAAAGGTAAAGGTTGATGAAAATGGACAGACCACTATCCCAAAACTATTTGCGGGTGGCGATATCGTCAATATAAATCTGGATGCCGTTACCGCCATTGCCGATGCCAAAATTGCTGCCGAAGGGATAGAGAAATTGTTGTTATCGAATAAAAAGGCGTGATTTCTTTCAAATAGGTCTTTGTGGAATAATATTGGGAATGCCTTCTTTTTCAGTCACTAACGCCTCCACACCATAAACCTCTGCTATATTTTCGGAAGTAAATACTGAAAAAGGAGTACCGAGAGCAAATATTACCCCATTATTCAACATAATCGCATTATCAGAGTACCTTGCGGCTAAATTCAAGTCATGAATTGCAACTATCGCGGATATGCTTTTTTCCCGAACTATTTTTTTTATTATCTCCATCACCTCAAGTTGATGTCTTAAATCGAGGTTGCTTGTTGGTTCATCAAAAAGAAGAAGGTCAGCTTCCTGCACAATTGCCCTGGCAATAAGTACCTTTTGTTGCTGACCGGCACTAATTTCCCCAAAATTCCTTAAAGCAAGTGATTCGAGATTTAATATTTTCAATATTTCCCAGACACGTTTTTCGTTTTCCTTATTGTTGCCCCCGCTCAAATGGGGATACCTCCCCATCAGAACTACATCAAATACGACAATAGGAAAAGTATACGAACTTTTCTGGGGAAGATAAGCTATCCTTTTAGCTATGTCTTTCCTTTTCATCTTCGCTACTTCTTGTTCATCTAAAAGTATCTTTCCCTTCTCATATTCCAGTATTCTATTTATACATTTAATAAGAGTAGATTTCCCTGCTCCGTTCTTACCAACTATGGCCAATGTTTCTTGAGAATTCAGTTCAAAAGATATATTCTTTAAGACCGAAATACTTGGGTATTCAAATTCTACACTTCTTAACTTAAGTTTCACTTTTTAATAGAGTCTCCTCTTCCTTATTATCAGGTAAATAAATAGAGGAACACCCATAAAAGATGTTAATATTCCAACAGGCAGCATAACAGGAGAGATTACTGTCCTGGATAGTGTATCTGATACCAGTAATAATACGCTTCCAAACATTGCAGACATTGGAACTAAGAATCTATGATCTCCTCCGATAATTCTCCTCATTATATGAGGAGCAATCAATCCGATAAACCCAATAATACCTAAAAATGCAACAGACACAGAAGTGATAAGAGCTGCGATGAGCACACCAAAAAGTCTCAGCCTTTCAGTATTTACTCCGAGCGCTTTTGCACTCTCCTCTCCACTTTCTAACACATTGTAATCCCATCTTTTGGAAATAAAGTAAATCAATGCCGGAATTGTCACGATAGACATAATCAAGATATCCTTTTTACCTGCTCTTCCTATGTCTCCAAATGTCCAGAAAACAACCGATGCAACTTTTACATCTTCTGCAAAATATTGTAGCAACATAGTTCCCGCACTGAATAATGAACCCATTGCAATTCCTGCAAGGATCATTGCCTGAGGAGACAACCTTGTGAATTTCGCAAGTAAAAGAATCACAAAAATGCCTATCAAAGAAGACATAAATGCAAATATTGTCACAATGTACGGATTATTCAAGATTATAGGTATATCCGTCATATTTATTTCTCCCACGCCAAGAATTATAATTGCAAATGCTGCTCCAAACGCGGCAGCCTGTGAAATACCCATTGTGAATGGAGAAGCAAGCGGATTTCTTAAAAGGCATTGCATAACACAGCCAGCAACAGCCAGGCTCATCCCAGCAATTACCGCAGCAAATACTCTCGGGAGACGGATATTCCAGATAATTACTTCATTTGTTCTGTTGCTTGCATGGACTAACGTGTTAACTACTTCGCCTATGGTTAAGTGCATTGAACCTACACATATAGAATAAATGATAGTTGAAGTAAGAAGAATAATCAAAAATAAGCCAAAGAATATTTTTCTGTACTTATATTCTTTGTATTTTTCTACAGCAATATCAGTTCTTGTCATTTATTTTTTTACTTAAGCTTATTTTTTTGAATCCTTCCCAATCATTTTTCATTCTATTATAGATAGGTTTCCCTACAAGAAATTTGTAAATTTCATTTGCTTTTTTGTCTGGTTCAATATTCTTAAATTTTTCCGGATAAACCACTTTCCCAATATAGTAAGCATCTGCTAAGGCAGTATCAATGTTAGTTGTATAATAGTTATATGGAAATAATCCATATAACTTTTCATTTTGCACGGCCTTAAGCAAATTATAGAATTTTGGATTTTTTCTATAATCGTCTTTTGTCAAGTTTAATCCACTGGCATCAATGAATATAATATCTGGATTCCACTCAATTATCTTTTCTTTGTCAATAAATATATGTCCTGCTTTACCTAATTCATCTGCTACATTCTTGGCATGAAGCAATTCAAATGCAGGATATCTGCATTCCGTGCTTGTTATTCCATGAGTTCCTTTAAATCCAAGTCCTCCAACATAAACTCCTGGTTTTTTGTCAGCCGGTATCCCGTTTGTTCTATTTCTTAAATCTTTTTGGCAATTTCTGATGAAATTTATCACTTTTTCTGCTCTATTTTCTTTATTAATAATTTTTGCTGCGATTCTTAATGAATTAAAAATATATTGATTATCAAATGTTGCCAATTCTCCGTAACTTAAAACCACGACAGGGATTTCTGTTTTTTCCTGTAGGTCATTTGCTATTCTTGGTTCAACATAAGAAATAAATATAACTTCAGGCCTAACGTTTATTATTGCTTCTGGATTAGGTTGCGGTGAAGGTGATGCTGCACCAATTGTTGGAAGATTTGCCAATTCTGGATGCGCGATTATGTATGGTCTCCCGATTGAACTATCCTTTTCAAATCCACTTTCAATTGCAACAACTTTATCTGTTGCTTCTAAATATGTAATTAACCTTAGCACCCCCGGTCCCCTACATACAATTCTTTTCACCTTCTTAGGAACTTCAACTTTTCTTCCAATCGTATCTATAATTATTATTGTTTCTTTAGCTGGCAACTTTGTTTTATTATTACATCCACCACCCCAGACCATTCCCAACAACAAAAGTGCAAGAACTCTTTTATTTTTTGATGATATTACTGCCATATTTTCATTTCCCTGTTACAGGATGTATCCCTCTACCGGCAACCATCCAATATTCTTCACCAGCACAATGGATGCAGACAGGTTTGTTTTCTTTCATCCTTATCCGGGTTTCCATGACATTTTCACCGCACATTGAACATTTTATTGAGTCAAAAATGGGAGCATATTCCAATATTTCCGGCTTCACATTCTTTATATCAAAAACATCATCCTCTGATTTTGACAGGACAGCGAAGGACATCTTTGTCCATAGTTCTCTCATTCGTTCTCTTTCCTGCGGCGTAAGTTCTTCTCTCTTTTTAACCGCCCTATCAAATAAAGCCATTGCTTCTTCAGCATCAGGGTCTTTTTTCATTTCGTCTTCAGAATATTTGACAATAACACGTATCGCTTTACCTTCTTTTCGTTTAATAAATGTCACCGCTGTTTTTCCAAGGTCCTTGTAAATTAAGGCATTGTTGCCTAATGTGCAACCGCTTATAGCCTGAATACCATCAACGAAACAGTTATTGCACTCAACAATTGCTAACAACTTTTCCATTCCTGTGCTTTCAGTTATTCCCATTTTTTTGAAGGCTATATAAGTTGCTTTAACGCCGAGTGCTAAATAGGAGCAATAATGTCCATGTATCTCTGCTGCCTTTTCAAGCAGCTTTTCCAGATTACCTTTAGCCAATAATTTTTTAATTACCTTTCTTGGATCTTGCTTGTTTTTCATATTCAAAAGGTTATATTCATTCCTAGCCCAATCTTTTTGAGGGTTAGACGGGCCACCTGGGCCGGGTTTTCCCCATCACTACAATTTCTCCCAACTTTAATGCTTTAATCTCCTTTTCCTCCTCTTCCCCTGAACTAATTTGAGTCAAATCTTTCCATTCTTCCTCTCTTTATCACTTATTGTAGCACATTTTTTAATTTCGTGCTACTAAAGGGTAAAAAAATTATAGTCCATCCAAAATTAAATGTCAAATATGCTTTCCAATAGT
>JAVCCS010000170.1 GCA_030765365.1 Candidatus Theseobacter exili | reverse complement strand
TTTTTTCTTATTTATTAGTTTTTTAAAAACATTTACTGCTTTCATAGCATCTTTTGCATAACCGTCAGCCCCTATGGATTCTGCATACTTCTCAGTTAGAACAGCTCCTCCCACGACAACCTTTGCATGCAGACCCTCTTGTCTAAGAGCATCAATAACCTTATTCATTTGAACCATTGTTGTGGTCATTAAAGCACTTAAGCCAACGGCATCAGCGCCCCATTCCCTTGTTTTTTTTACTATTTGATCAGCCATAACGTTTTTTCCAATATCTGCAACATCAAATCCAAAATTTTCCAAAACAGTTGAAACAATATTCTTGCCAATATCGTGTACGTCTCCTTCAACTGTAGCCATAACAATCTTTCCAATTTTTTCCGGCTTTTTATCAGCTTTTAAATGCTGGCTGATTATTTCAGATGCTTTTTTCATAGTTTCAGCTGAAAGAATTAACTGTGGAAGAAAATATTCTTTAGCCTCATATTTTTCTCCAACCTTAATAAGGGCAGGTGTTAGGATATCTATATTTATTTCTAAAGGATCAATACCCTCATCAATAGCTTTCTTAATATTTTCTGTAATATTATCTCTGTTGCCCGTCAAAATATCGTTATTCAATATTGCTCGAATATCCGAACTTATAATTTCAGATTCAATCTTTACATCACCGTGCACACTTTTCAAATACTGCCTTGCTTCAGGGTCTTTCCCTGCTAAAAAAGAAGCTGCATACAATGAATTCATTACGAGTGCATTATTGGGATTTATTATTGCAACATCAAGTCCTGCCTGAATCGCCATTGAGAGAAATGCAGCATTTATATTTGAACGTTCCGGCATTCCATATGAGATATTACTGACACCAAGAACAGCTCTTATGTTCATTTTCTTTAGCGTTGAAATCATCTTAAGCGTTTCCTGAACGCCTTCCGGTTCAGCTGATGCTGTCAATGTCAGCCCATCTACAAGAAAGTCAGAATCCGACAGACCTAATTCTCTTCCTTTTTTTAATATTTTTTCTACTACTGCAATCCTGTCCATTGCAAGTTTTGGTATTCCCTTTTCATCTATAGGCAAGGCTATTAAAGCAGCTCCATATTTTTTAGCTAACGGCAATATCTTATTAAGAGAACTTTCCTTACCGCTAACAGAATTGATTAATGCCCGTCCCGGATATTCTTTAAGTCCCGCTTCTATCGCTTCAGAATTTGATGAATCCAGCACAAGAGGAACATGCACAAGATTTTGCAGTAACCGTACCGCCTTTCTCATTAGTTCAACTTCATCAGCATTAGGAACGCCCATGTTTATATCAAGAAGATCTGCTCCATTTTTACTTGTAAAACAGCATCTTCTCTGATCATTGAAGTTTTACCTTCAGATAATTCCTCTTGGAGCTTCTTCCTGGCAGTAGGATTAATTCTTTCACCGATTACTTTAACAGAATTAAATGGGCCAATTTTTTGCACAGAAGTTCTACTGGATACACGAAAAACAGGCGCAAGTTCTCTCCTCTTGAAAGATTTTCCCCTTACTACAGTTGATACTGCCTTAATATGTTCCGGGCCCGTGCCGCAACACCCGCCTAACAGACTCACGCCAATCTCAACACACTTCTCAGCAAAACTTCTGAAGGCTTCAGGTGTCTCATCAAAATAAACATTACCGTCTCTCACCTTTGGAATGCCTGCATTCGGCAAAACAGCTATAGGTTTTTCAGTTTCCTTCACAATTGATTCTAATATAGGAATCATAGATTGTGGACCGAGACCACAATTAACACCAATCACATCAACATCTAAGCCTTCCAGAACACAAACTGCAGATGCTGGAGACGTCCCAGTTAAAGTCCTGCCATCTTTTTCGTATGTCATTTGTGCCTGTATTGGTAAGTCACAGATTTCTTTTGCTGCAATAACAGCTGCTTTTAATTCCAAAATATCCGAAAAAGTTTCAAAAAGAATCAGATCTGCACCAGCATTTGCAAGCGACGCTATTTGCACCATAAATATTTCTTTTGCCCTATCAAAATTCAAAGCACCTAAAGGAGCCAGTTGTTCTGGAAGAGGACCAATAGATCCAGCTACATAAATATCTTCTCCACCGCCATCTCTGGCTATAGAAACTGCCATTTTATTTATTTCATCACACTTTCCTTCTAATCCATATTCTGATAGCTTTAATGGATTCGCTCCAAAAGTATTCGTTTCTAATATTTGAGCGCCAACATCAACATACTTTTTATGTATTGAAGAAAGCAACTCGGGATGAGTTAGCACAAGCCTTTCAGGGCAATCAAAATCCACTCCTGAATCCATCAGCATCGTTCCCATTGCACCATCATAAATAAGAATTTCGCTGTTAAGGACTTTCAGAAAATCTTTTCTCATATTATCAACCATTTCTTTTCCAACCGATTACACCAGTTATACTTTTTTCAGGAATCATTATACCCGAACTTTCTAAGCTGATCCCTATTTTTTCTGCTGACAGCCAGGAAAGCAGATTCTTTTGAACGCCTAAATTCCAATCTCCATATCCGGGGCTATATCTTTTCGTAATGCTGCATCTGTCTCTTCTTGCTAAATCTTTTATCACTGAACTGAATTTTTCTGCAAATGCTTCAACAGCCTCTGAGCCGACAGCATCTAACACAGCAGCTTCCGCAACTCTTTTTTCTTTTGAATAATTCTCTATATAATTAAAGAATCTATTTCCCAATGTTAAAGCAAAAAAAGTAATTTTCGAAGATCTCTTAAGATGATTTGCAAGATCTCTGCTCTTAAGAAAAAAGGGGCATTCGTTAAGCTCAATCTGATCGTTATCGATTAAATCAATTAGATGATGTCTATAATGACAATTCCATTCGATTTCCAGCTTTGCATTTTCTAATAATTGAGAAACAAGTGCCACTGCCTTTCCTTCAAATAAAGTCTTCCCGTCCCGATATCCAAGGCGCAAAAGTACTTTCCTCTCTGGGATTGTAATATTCTCCGGCTGAAACAACTTTACCGGCTGATTAACACTCAAGCATTCACCTCTTCTCCTGTAATCCATTTATAAACCTGTTTATATTTTTCAACAGTTTTCTGAATAACCTCTTCAGGCAGTTCAGGCACAGGAGGCTGTTTATTCCAATTAATTTTCTCAAGCCAATCACGCACATATTGCTTATCAAAAGCTTGTTGAGAACGTCCCGGTTCCCATTCATCTGCAATCCAATAGCGCGAAGAATCAGGAGTCATCATTTCATCAATAACAATAATTCCACCATCACATAAGCCAAACTCATATTTTGTGTCTGCTAGGATCAAACCCTTTTCTTTCAATTGCCTGCTTGCAAAATTGAAAAGTTTTTTACTAAGCTCCATAATTTTACTGCCTGTATCTTCTCCTATTTCACTTATCATTCTTTCGATTGAAATATTTTCATCATGACCTTCAAATGCTTTTGTAGAAGGCGTAAACAAGGGTTCGTCAAATATATCGGATTCACGATAACCTTGTTTTAAAGTCTGTTCACATACTGTTCCATTATCCCTGTACTCTTTCCATGCAGATCCGGATAAATACCCCCTGACGACACATTCTATTTCAATGAGCTTGGCTTCTTTTACAAGCATTGATCTTCCACGCAAAAGCTCTTTATACGGATCAAGGGCCATCGGATATTCCTCAACATCAAAAGAAATTATATGATTTGGAACAATATCGGCGGTTTTCTCAAACCAGTATTCAGAAATTCCTGTAAGAATTTTTCCTTTGTCAGGAACCGGGTTAGGAAGAATATGGTCAAAGGCAGAAATCCTGTCTGTAGCAACAATAAGAAGCCCTTCTTCCAGTTTATACATATCTCTTACTTTTCCACTTCTGCAAAAAGGGATCCCCTTCAACTCAACCTTGGATAACGGATTGCTCATTATTTTCTCCTGTAGTTTAGTGTATATTTAAAAAACCCTGCTTTACCTTATTGTTTTTATTTAGCAGAAGACTCCTTGCATGCTCTAATGCTTCATCTGAAGTCTTGTCTCCCCCCAACATTCTAACCAGCTCATTAACTCTATCTTCATCTGAAATATTTTTAACAAACGTTTTAGTTCTTCCGCTATATATTTCTTTACTAACCATAAAATGCGAGCTAGCTCTACATGCAATTTGAGATAAATGAGTAATCACAATTAGTTGATGAAAATCCATTAATCTCAACAGTTTTTCACCAACGACCGAAGCAGTTTGTCCTCCAAGGTTTGTATCAATTTCATCAAAGATCATAACTGGAATATTATCCTTTTTTCCAAACAAACTCTTTAAAGCCAACATTATTCTGGAAATTTCGCCTCCAGAAGCTACATCACTAAGTGGCTTCACTCCTTCTCCAGGATTTGCAGAAAAAAGGAAAGAAACAAGATCTTTACCATTTAAACTTAATCTATCAGAATTTATTGACACATCAAATCGAGCTTTTTGGAGGCCTAAATCCATAAATTCCTTTTCCATCATATTCTTAAGAATACTTGCTGCTTTAATTCTCTTTTCTGTTAGTCTTTCAGCTATCTTTTTAGATTTATCCAAAGCTTTGTTTCTTTTGTTTTCAAGTATCTCCCTGTTCTCGTCACCATCGATATATTCCTTAAGTCTTATTTTTGCTTCATCATAGAAGTTAAGGATACTCTGAAATGAACCTCCGTATTTCCTTGATATTTTATCAAGTTCGTCAATTCTGTCTTCGACTTGTTCCAGCCTAACAGGATCGGCTTCAACCTGGTCAGCTATTTTGCGAATCATATTGCCGGAATCTTCAATCTTACAACGTGCTTCCTGAAGTTCAGAAACTATTTGATTAATTTGTTCTGAAAAATCGCCCAAACTGTCTATTTGTCTTATTGCACGTACAACTTTATCTGATGCAGAATCTTTTTTTTCACACAATTCATAAAACTCATTAGAAGCAACCTCTTGTATTCGATGCGCGTTACTTAACATTACATGTTCTTGCTGTAATAATTCATCTTCGCCTTTTTGCGGATTAACTTGTTCAATTTCATGTACCTGGAATGTCAACAATTCATATTCTCTTCTGTTCGATTCATTATTATCATCTAATTGCTTAAGTTTTTTATCGATTTCAATAAAAACATTCCATGCATCTTCCATTTCCATTCTTAAATCATCTAAATCACCATAAGTATCAAGGAAATCTATATGATTAACTTCTTTAAGTAACGCCTGATGATCATGCTGACCATGTAAATCAACAAGAAAATCGCCAACTTTCCTTAGAAACGAAATTGTTACCATAGCTCCATTAATAGTACAAATACCTCTACCTTTTTCTGCAACAATCTCCCTTTTTATAACAATTGACTCATCACTGATGTTAATGCCTGATTTTTCTAAAAGATCCAGCACATGGTTATCTTTACTTACCTGAAATTCAGCTTCAACAATACCTTTTTCCGCTCCCTCTCTTATCATTTCCACACCGGCTTTTTCTCCAAGAACAAGTTTTACTGCACCAATAGTTAATGATTTGCCAGCGCCAGTTTCACCAGTAAGAACATTTAGCCCTTCCGAAAAATTTATCAGTATATCTTCCGCAATACCAATATTCTTAATCCGCAATCTAAGAAGCATATTATTTAACCCCTGCAATCAGTTTAATATACACATAATTAATCAAAAGAAAAACAGTCCAATTATTCCGATAAAAAACAAATATGGCGCAAACCAAATCAAGTGTTTTCTTATTACAATTTTTATTAAAATATTTAAAATAACAATTCCTGCAAAGGCAGCTGTAACAGCACCAACCAGGTTTAATGTCATGTTGTGAAAAAACGAATTATAATTTTCTAAGATCTCAAGAAAAGTTGCACCTAAAATAGCTGGCATTGCCACCAAAAAAGATATTTCTACAGCTTCTTTTCTATCAATTCCCAATAACAAAGCCGCAAATATTGTGTTTCCAGATCGAGATATTCCGGGAATTAGTGCAAATGACTGAAAAAGACCAATCACAAGTCCATCAACAAACCTCGATGATGAAATAGATCTTTTTGTTTTTACTATAAAATGAGACATGCACAATATAACCCCAGTACAAATAAGCATAATACAAATTATTTTTGGATAACAAAAAAGTCTCTCAACATAATCCCTGACAATAAGCCCGAAGAAAACTGTAATTATCGTTGCCACTGCAATTGTTATGATAATTCTCCTGGCTCTATCTTCCTCTTTACCATTCGAATGTTTCCACGCTATAGCTACACGAAATATTTTCAAAAGATCATTGTGAAAAACCCAGCAAATTGCAAATACTGTCCCCAGATGCGCCCATATAACAAAAGAAAGTTCAGGTTTAATACCCAGCAACCTTTCAGCTAAAGCAAGATGCCCGCAACTGCTCACTGGAAAAAACTCAGTAGCCGCCTGAAGTAATCCAAGTAATATTGCCTGCAAATAATTCATTGAAATCATCCTTATGAAATACTAAGAATATTTATACATAAAAATCATTACAATTAATTTAATAACATTCTGACTAAATATTGAAATTTTTCTTTTCTTGAAAAACTTCAAGACCGCCAATAGTCAAGCACAGACTTAACAGTATCTTCCATGCTGAATTCCGGAATCCAGCCAGTTTCGTTTTTAAACTTCTCAGATGAACCTATGAATAAAGGTGTATCGGACTCTCTATATCTTTCAGAGTCTACTTCAATATCTATATGAACCTTTGCCTGTCTGATAAGCTCGTCAACAACATGCCTGACAGATAATTTCTGGCCGGAACAAATGTTATATATTTCACCACTTTTTCCATGTAACGCTGACAACCAATAAGCTCTTGCAATATCCCTAACATCTGTAAAATCTCTATATGGAGATAGATTCCCGACATAAAGAACAGGACGAGAAAGACCTTTTTCTATATCAGCTATCTGTTTTGCAAAACTCGAAAGAACAAACCTGTCAGATTGCCCCGGACCGACATGGTTGAAAGGCCTCAGTATTGATGCATCCATTTCGCATGTTCTGATATAATAATCGGAAAACCTTTCCATTGTTAGTTTTGAAATACCATAAACATTTACAGGATCAGCAAGAACAGTTTCAGTTATAGGTTGTTTGCTCGCATCAACTTTTCCATAGACTTCACTTGAACTAATAAGAACTATTCTTGCATCCCTTTTAATATTCAATAAACTTTGAAAAAGATTAACAACGCCTAATGCATTAATTTGCATTGCATTAATTGGGTTTTTTTCTGCATCAGGAACAAAAGCCATTCCGGCAAGATTAAAAACAATATCAGGATTCGCTTTTCTGACAGCTTCATCAATATCCGATTGGACCGTAATATTTCCCTGGCAATACACAATCTGTCTCTGCAAATCAGTTTCAGGCAAACTCAAATCAAAGCCATAGATTAAACACTTCTTTTCACTAAATTTCTGTGCTTCATTCAGAATATGCCAGGCAAGATGCTTTCCAGCAAAACCAGAGATTCCAGTAATCAGTATGTTCATTAACTCAACTCTCTGATTTTATCTTTATCTATACCTTTAAGTTTATCCATATCACTGTCTACCATCATATTTACTAGTCCTTCAAATGTTACTTTTGGTTTCCAACCCAATTGCTTAATTGCTTTCGAAGAATCCCCTCTTAATTCATGAACCTCGGCAGGCCTTAACAAACTTTTATCAAGAACAATATGCTTTTCCCATTTTAGATCTACGCGTTTAAAAGCAATTTCAACAAGTTCCTTAACAGATCGAGTTTCGCCGGTAGCTATTACAAAATCATCAGGTTTTTTCTGTTGAAGCATCATCCACATCGCCTCAACATAATCACCGGCAAACCCCCAGTCACGTTTAGCATCCAGGTTTCCAAGCTTCAGTTTATCTGCCATGCCCATCTTAATCATAGCGACACCCATTGAAACCTTCCTGGTAACAAATTCCAACCCCCTTCTTGGCGACTCATGATTGAATAATATTCCTGAACATGCAAAAAGATTATAACTTTCCCTGAAATTAACAGTTATCCAATGACCGTAAACTTTAGCTACTCCATAAGGACTTCTTGGATAAAACACAGTTGTTTCTTTTTGTGGTGTTTCATGCACATTTCCAAACATTTCACTGCTTGATGCCTGGTAAAAACGAATATTCCTGTTCACCATCAATATTGCTTCAAGCATTCTGGTAACACCTAACCCTGTAATCTTCCCCGTTAAAATTGATTGTTCCCATGAAGCAGGCACAAAGGACTGCGCTGCTAAATTGTACACCTCATCAGGCTTTGTCAATTCAATTGCTTTTATAAGTGAACTTTCGTCCATTAGATCTCCCGATATAAGCTCAATATCTTTTTCAAGATGAAGAATTCTATCTAGTTTTGGAACGCTGCTTCTGCGAATCATCCCATAAACCTTATATCCCTTGGACAAAAGAAATTCCGCGAGATAAGAACCATCCTGTCCAGTTATTCCTGTTATAAAAGCTTTCCGCATATCAATAGTCTCCTTTTATAATTTATTAATCTTAGCAAATTCTATGAGTTGTTCTTTTGTAAGACAAGTGAAAAGGAACAAAATCTTTTCGACTATAATAGCAAATGCTGTTATATTCATTATAATTTTAAATATATATTTGAAAAGCTGGAAAGGTATTAAATTGAAACGATTTGACTCAGAAGAACTTGGGAAATATCTATTAGATTGCAATATACTATCTGAAGACGAAAAGATCATCGCAATTCGAGAATCAAAAAAAAGATTTGAACGTATTGACAAAACGATCATAAGACTAGGTTATGCAGATGAAGACGCTCTTGCACCTAAAATCAGCGAGTTTCTTGAATTACCTTATATTCTTCTCAGAGATCATACTATAGACCCGGAAATCATTTCAAAAATAGCTGTAAAAATTGCTCATCACTATAAGTTTATGCCTGTTTCCCTCTCAGACGGCAAGCTTCATATTGCAACAAACGATCCATCTAATATCGAATTACTTGATGAAATACGTCTTGCTGTAGAATTTCCTATAGAACCTCTATTTAGCAGTGAGTCAGAAATTGCTGCTGCCTTAAAAAAATATTACGGAATCGGTGCCGAAACCGTTCAGAGGATGTTAGACGAGAGCGAATCCACCATAGAGATTGAAAAAAATCAATTTAAGGCTGAGGACATTGCCTCAGCTGAAGACTTAGCTGAAGACGCTTCAATCATTAAATTTGTTAATCAAATATTTTGTGAAGCTTATAGTGAAAGAGCAACCGATATCCATATTGAGCCTTTTGAAAATGATCTGAAAATCCGTTACCGAATTGACGGCATTCTGTACAATGCATCGATCCCTCCAATGATAAAACGTTTTCACAATTCAATTGTCTCCCGTATTAAAATCATGGCAAACCTTGACATTTCTGAACGCCGCCTTCCTCATGATGGTCGAATCAAAATAAAAATAGGTTCTGATGAACTTGACCTGCGTGTATCCATACTTCCAACCGCTTTTGGTGAATCAGTTAATATACGTATTCTTTCTGGTTCTCTGTCATTTTTAACATTAGAACAGCTTGGGCTATTACGTGAAGATCAGAAACTTATAGAAAGCATGATAAAAAAACCTCATGGCATTTTGTTTGTTACAGGCCCCACAGGAAGCGGAAAAACAACAACTTTATATGCATGCCTAAGCCGTTTGAATAACGACGAAAATAAAATAATAACAATTGAAGATCCGATTGAGTATGTTATTAAAGGTTTATCTCAGATACAAATACAGGAAAAAATCGGGCTTACTTTTGCCCGAGGCCTTCGTTCAATGCTTCGCCATGACCCAGATATTATGATGATTGGAGAAGTCCGTGATTATGAAACAGCTGAAGTTACAATACGCGTTGCTTTAACTGGTCACCTTGTTTTCAGCACGGTACACACCAATGACGCGTCTGGTGCAATAACCCGCCTTATTGATATGGGTGTAGAACCATACCTTGTTGCATCGTCACTCGAAGGAGTCCTTGCTCAACGTCTTGTGCGTTTAATATGTAAAGACTGCAAAACAGTTGTACACACAACTCCAGATCATTTCTCATCATTGGGTGTTACCAGTATTCCAAACAATTTCAAATCATACGAAGGCAAAGGTTGCGAATCCTGCAATTTCACAGGATATCGTGGACGAACAGCAATATATGAATTACTGCAAATTAACGATGAAATTAGAGACCTCATTGTTTCACGCAAACCTGCAAATGTAATAAAAGAAGCAGCTCTAAGAAATGGATTACGCACACTTCGATTTGATGGTTGGGAAAAAGTCAAACAAGGCATAACAAGCCTTAATGAAGTCCTTCGAGTTACACAGGAAGGAAGCTGATAATGCCTCGTTATGTTTATAAAGCAAGAAACAGCAGTGGAACCATGGTCGAAGGTGTAATGGAGGTTGATTCTGAAGAAGGTCTTGCTTCCAAACTTTCCCAACAAGAGCTTTTTCCAATAAATATTGCCTTAGAAAACTCACGTGCGTCTGTTTCGGAAATAATTGCGAGGAAAACAGTTAGAAGAAAAGATATAAATATTTTCACCAGACAACTATCCGATCTTATAGCTTCCGGAATAACGATTCTCAGCGCATTGGAACTTCTTCGCAATCAAACTGAAAAAAGCGAAATCAAAGCACTTCTTGATACAATATGTCAGGAAATTCGTGATGGCAAATCTTTGTCTGAAACCTTGCGCCGTTTTCCTAAAATTTTCAACCCATTTTTTGTTAATATGGTTCGATCAGGTGAAGCTAGTGGATCGTTAGAATTAGTTCTAGACCGCCTTTCGGATTTTTCCGAAAAGGAAGACGAACTTAAAACTCGCATAAGAACAGCAATTGCATATCCTTCTTTTGTTATGGGAATGGGCGTTATTACTGTATTTGTACTAATGACTTTTGTCGTACCAAGGCTAACTGTAATTTTTATCGAAATGGGGCAAACACTTCCCCTGATAACAACAATCTTGATTTCAATCAGTAATATTATTTCTAAAACATGGTGGACAGTTCCTATTTTTGTCTTTTTCGCAGTTTTTTTATACAAAAAGCAGCGATCGTCTGGAGAAGGTCGTTTTTTAATCGACAAAATAATATTACTATTGCCACTGCTCGGGCGCATTCGTCGGGAAAATGAAATTTCTCGCTTCTCCCGAACCCTGGGTATGTTATTGACTAATGGAGTACCTATTCTTTCTTCTCTCGAAATAGCCAAAGATGTTGCATCAGATGAAGTTCTCAAACGCGAAATAGAAAATATTTACCGCTCAGTTAAACAGGGAGAACGTTTTCAAAACGGATTTTTTTCACCTTCTTATTTTCCAATTTCCACAAGAAACATTTTATCTGTAGGAGAAAATGTTGGAAGCATGGATAAATCACTTATAAAAGTTAGTGATATTTTTGAAAAATCAGTTGATAATTCAATAAAAATAGCTACTTCACTGCTTGAGCCATTAATGATTGTTATTATAGGTCTTTTTGTCGGGTTTGTAGTTATGGCGATGTTATGGCCAATTTTTCAAATAAATATTATTGTAAGATAATAATTTACAATTAAGGACTCACATTATCGAACGGAGGTTTAATAAATATGAAATTCAATAAAGGTTTTACACTAATTGAAATTATGCTTGTTGTTATCATAATTGGAATACTTGCCGCTATGGCAGTACCACGACTCGTTGGCCGGTCGAAAGAAGCCCGTATTGCTGCTGCACAAACTGACATTTCTTCAAATATTGGAGTTGCTCTTGATTTATACGAGTTGGATAGTGGACAGTATCCAACAACAGAACAAGGCCTGGAAGCACTGTTTAAAAAGCCAACCTCTTCCCCGGCTCCAGTAAACTGGAACGGACCATATTTAAAAAAAATGCCTAAAGATCCATGGGGCAACAGATACATATACAGATGTCCAGGCGATCGCAATGTAGAAGATTACGATCTTTTCTCAATGGGTCCTGATGCTCTTGAAGGAGGAGGAAATGATATCATTAACTGGCAGGATGACCAGATCGAATAAAGAGAATCATAGAGGCTTCACTTTTGTTGAGATTCTAATCGTTGTTCTGATAATTCTTGTCATTACTTCAATGGCTGTACCTTTATTCAGCAGATCTTTTTCTCGAATTCAATTCTAGAATACAACTGAAAACTTTATTGCACTATGTGAATATGCCAGAGCATCTGCAGTTCTTAACGGTCAAACATTATGGATATGCATCGATGCCGGCAAAAATACATATTGGCTGGCAAAATATTACAATACAGAATCAGGAATTGTTTTTTCTCCATTTCATGGAAAATACGGACATCCACAAAAAGTTCCCGAACATATTTCAATTACTACTACAGAAGATAAAATTCCGTTTCATCCTGATGGAGAAAGTGTTGAAGCTGAAATAGTTTTTAGAAATTCTAATGACAACTTAACTACAATAGAGATCTATGAAATTTCCGGAAAAATCATTAAAACCTAACCGATCCGAACTCGGCATCTTGCTGATAGAAGTCCTAATTGCTGTTTCAGTACTTGTTATTGGTCTTTCAGTTATTGCTCGCTCTTTTACTACTTCTCTCTTTGCTTATAAAGCAGCTGAAAAACGTTGTTTGGCTATTGAGTTACTGCAAAATCTTTCTAATGAAATTATATCCCGCGAATTCCTTGAAGACTGTGAAGAAAAAGGTCAATTCAAACCACCTTTTCAGGAATATGAATGGTATGTAAAGATATCCATACATGCTGAATGGTCGGATTCATCACCTGAAGATGAATCCGACAAAAGCAATAATGAAGAAGATGATTCCGCCCCCCCTCAATTTGACTCTTTCGAACCATTTTCAGAATCCGAAGAAAAGTCCGAAGAGGAGGATGAAGCAGATTTTATTCTATATAAAGTAATGTCCAGAATATCATGGAAAGAAAGAGGTAAAAAAGTATCTATTCAGATGCAGTGTTTTTCTGAAAAAGATCTTTCGTCTATCGCTGATTCTTCTGAAGACACTGAAACAAACACCTCGGAAAAGGATAGAGAATGAAAAAAAGGGTTTCTTACGGCTTAACTCTTATTGAACTTCTTGTTGCAATTAGTATTTTTTCAGCTGTTTCACTTGTAATATATTCAGTTTTCTCTGTTGGAATATTTGCCTGGAAAAAAGAAAAAGGGTTTTCCAGATTATTTCAGGAAACATCTTCAGCTCTCCACAGGATTGATACAGATTTCTCATCTATAATTCCACCTGCAATGATACGTTTTGTCGGGAAAGCTGATGAAATTTATTTTCCTGCAATTATTACTGATAACTCCAATGCAGATGAAATAAATTACATTCCTGTTAAAATTTTGTTTAGAACAAAACTTCCGGGAAAATCTCAAAAAGGTTTTTTCCGAAATGTAATACCATTTGAGAAAGCATTTAAAGAAACCCGAATACGGAAGGCTCAGTCAATTGGTGCAATGAAAGATGTATCATTTGAATATCTTTATCTCGATGATCAATCTGAGAGAAATGTATGGAAATCAATATGGCAAGACACACAGTTAATACCTAAATTTGTCAGGATAAACTTCTCATTCAATAATAAGGATCAATCTGACAAATTACTTATAAGTAGAATGTTCTGCATCCCTATGGGTGAAATAGGAACCTGGATAGAAGAAGAATCTGATGAAAACCAGTTTTAAAAACTTTAGAAGCCAAAATAACGGCGCTGTTCTAATAATTATTATGTGGATAATTGCAATCCTTTCTCTTATGGCATCCGGACTTGCATATAGAGCATCAGTAGAAGCAAAATTAACAGGCTACCGATTGAGACAAATGGAATCTGAAACCGAAGCAAAAGCAAGCATTAACAAGACACTTTTCAACCTCAGAACAATAATTGGAGAATCCACAACATCAAAAAAAACTCTTTTGTCCCTATTCTGCAAAGAGGATATTGGTTCTATACTATTAACCACCAGCGTTTCAGATGAAGAAAGAAAAATTAACATTAACATGGCATCTCGTGAACTTCTTTTAGAGATTCCCGGGCTTGATGAAGATACTGTTGATTCACTCCTTGACTGGATAGATAAAGATGAAATGCGACGCCCTGATGGTGCTGAAAAAACATATTACAGACGGCTTAACGATCCATATCCTTGCAAAAACGACAAACTTGAAACAGTATATGAATTAAATTTAATAAAAGGTTTTAATGACGCATTAATTCAAAAAATAAGGAACACAATTACAGTATTTGGTGTAGGAAAAGTAAACATTAACACAGCACCCACTCAAGTACTTAATGTACTTGGATTTGATGAAATGCTGGCAGATAAAATATATCGTTATCGCCTTGGTGAAGACGGAGAAGATGGAACTGAAGATGACGGTATTTTTGAAGATATCAATGATATTATCAAAAATATCGAGGAATTTGAGTATATAGATCTTGCTGAAACAGCTATGATTGAAAATGCAATTTCAAATGAGTGGATTTGTGTAAAATCAACATGCTTTTCTGTAGAAACTCAGGCAACAGGACTAACTATGGCAAAAAAAGTGATTGCGGTCGTGACCTTTGATGAAGATAATAAAATAAAGATTCTATCATGGCAGATTGAACGTCTTGCTTCATCTGACACTGCCTATTCAAATAAGGGGAAATATTGAAAAAGTATATTTCGTCATTTTTATTAGATGACAATCATTTAAAGATCGTTGTCACAACATCTAGTGATCGCAAGGAAATAAAGGCCTTTTCTGTTATTCCATATGTATTGGGAGCTGAATCTGAAACAATTTCAAAACTCAAGGAAGCTGCCTCATTCCAATATTTATCAAAAAGTTATATTAATATTGTAATACCAAGACATTACGTTACTATACGAACGGTTGAACTTCCAAGTTCAGACCCTGAAGAACTCCAGAAAATGGCAGAGTTTCAAGCAATGCGCCAGGTGCCTTATACGCAGTCGGAAATTGTGCTGGGCATCGAGCATATTCGTTCTCTTCCAGACGATAAATCTCTTGTCATGCTTATTATTGTTCATAAAAAAATAATTGACCGTGTGCTGGGATTATTAGTCCCTTTCGGGTTACATCCTGATTCAGCCATTTTTTCAAGTGAAGCCCTGGGAAACCTACTTGTTAAATTTTCTAACAAAGAAATCCTTGAAGAAGCCACTATTGGTATCGTTGAAATTGATTACAATCTTTCTCATGTCGTAGTTTTAGATAACAACAACCTTGCTTTTTCACGCAGCATCCCAATAGGACAAGCACAATTAAGTAATAAATCTGACTCTAAGAATGTTTGCGATAACCTAGTTAGTCGAGTTAAAGAATCTCTAGATTTCTATAGTGCCTCTCACCCAGGATTGGGCACTCTATTTATTTCAGCATCAGAATCTGTTTTAGATAAGATTTGCCCTTTGTTAAAAGAAACCTTACCTTTAAATATCGAGTCAATTAAATCCTCTTCTTTTGCTGTTTTTTCTGATGACATTAAGCCTCTTCTAAATGGATATTCCATAGCATCTCTTTGTGGCGCACTTTATTATGAGGATTGTGTAATTGACCTAATGCCTGCAGAGGTTAAAGAAAAAACGGCTGCATTATCCAGAAAACGCCTCATGACTCAAACTGCAATACTTTTTTCAGTATTTATTTTTGCATCCAGTTTTTTTACATATAATGAAATTCAATTAAGAAAAAATTATCTTTCAAAAATCAATCAATCAATAAGTCGGCTTAGCCAAGTTGTTAAAAAAATTGAACTAATGAAAAACAAAATTGATATTCTTCAATCACATTCAAAGCCTTCCACTTCAAGTCTCGATGTCTTATATGAAATGGGAACGCTAATTCCAAAAGGGATTTTCATACGAACACTTTCATATAACGATCAAGGTCGCGTGTCATTTAAGGGGATAGCTCCAGGAATAGCACCCGTTTTTGAATGGATTCCCAAACTTGAATCATCCTCATTGTTTGCTCGTGTAAAAAACAGATACACAAGGAAAGTTAAGGTTGGAGGAAAAGAGTACGCGGATTTTCAGATTGAATGTACTTTATCAGAAAAACCTGTGGAGAAATGAATAACATGATTAACAATTTGAAAAAAACAGAACGATTTCTTCTCACTGTAGTAATATGTCTGATTTCTTGTGCCCTAATTTATCATTTTTTAGCGGAACCTACTCTAAAACGAATAAAATCCCTTCAGAATGAAATTGAGATAAGAGAACGGGTTCTGCTTAAGAGCCGTAAAATACTTCTTCAACAAGACATCATAAAGGAACAATATGCGTCTAGAATAAAGGGTGTAAGAATTGCAGTATCTAAAGAGGAAGAAATAGCTAAGTTCTTAAAAGAAATAAATAAACTTTCGCAGAAAGCAAAAATTAAAATAGATGATATAAAGCCACGAGAATCACGGGTTCTTGAACAGTTCAACAAATCCGTTGTCGACATTGAATTCGAAGCCCAACAAACTACACTGGCTGCCTTTCTTTACGAACTTGCCATGTCTCCTATCGGCATTCGTATTGAACAACTAAAAATCACGGCTAGACATGATCAAAAAAAGATCCTCACGTGCAATGCTATAATTTCCCGAATTCTTGTAGATGAAAACAAATCCTAATAGTATTATTAGCAATATATATTGAACTTTAATTATGAATAATAGAAAACAATGAGCTATTTTAAAAATTTTGGATTGGATAGAGAACCTTTTTCCACCAGTCCGGATCCATCGTTTTTCTTTTTAACAAAAACCCATAAAACTGCACTTACACGACTTGAAATTTCATTACGTCTTAAGCGAGGACTTAATGTGGTTTTCGGTGATGTAGGAACTGGGAAAACAACTTTAAGCAGAACTCTTATACGCAATTTTACCGATGATGACGATTTCGAATTTCACATGATATTTGACCCGGGATATAAGTCTGAATACCAATTTCTTTACGCACTTTCAAAGCTCTTTCATATACAGGAAAAAGCACATTCTACTACCGGTTCCAAATACGCTATTGAAAATTTTCTATTCAACAAAAATCTCCATAGAAACAAAACGGTTGTCTTGATTATTGATGAAGGCCAGAAATTATCCAGTGAATCACTTGAAATCCTAAGAGTTTTTTTGAACTATGAAACGAATGAACACAAGTTGCTCCAATTAATTATATTTTCTCAACTTGAGCTTCTTCCCAGGCTTAAAGTTATGCCTAATTTTCTTGACAGAATATCACTTAAATACGTACTTGAACCCTTGAATGCTGAAGAAGCGCGCTCTATGATACATTTCAGGCTGTGTAAAGCAGGATGTTCTAATCCTGAAACACTAATAGAAGAAAGTGCAATTGAATTGATCTATGAAAATTCCGGGGGATTCCCACGAAAAATAACTTATATATGCCGAAATGCTGTTGAACGTGCAATTATGAATGATCAAACATTTATCACTTGCGAATCAATCCATAATTTAATAAATGAGGACTTATTGCTAAATGAAAGAAGAATCTTCGCCTGAAGAAAAACTATTAAATCTTATTAAGAACGGTGAAAAAAAGCCTAAACAAAAAATAAAGCCTATAGATGCAGAAGAACCTGCCTCACATATAGTTTCTGTGCCAGAATCAAAAACTGTTCTGATTAAACCAAAATCCGGAACATCTTCATTCCGATATTTCAATTTCCTCTTACAAATTCTTGTCGTCATTGCTATTGCTTTAATCGTATACCAATTTTTCTTCAGTCAATACTTGTCTAATCCTATGGAGCATCCATTAACTTCTGCCAAAATTTCCGCCACTGATTATTCTTTATCTGAATCTTCCATGCGACCTTTAAAAGAATACACAAAGCTTCTTAAAAAAAAGGTTATTTTTAAATCAATTGGAAAAACATCTACACCAAAATCTAAAAGACATGAGGTTGAACGAGGACCAGGAATAAGGGAATTAACCAAGGGGTTTAATCTCTCAGGAATTCTGATCAGCGACAAACCACAGGCAATTATTCAGGACAAAACAAGTGGAAAGGTTTATTATGTACGTTCTGGTGGTCGCATTATTAATATGAAAGTCACAGAAGTTACAGAAAATTCTGTGACAATATCTTATGAGGGTGATGATATTTTGCTGAATCTTTAATAAAATAAATATAAATCCTTTAAAAGCTCTAGGATGTTTTTTATTTTATTGTTATTATTCACAGAAATTTGACGAAATTTTGAGGTATTATAATTATGAAGTTATTTTTTTTAAAACGAATTCTTTTCTTAACTGTTGTTTTTACAATTGCATTATCTCTTTTTGTTGCATCAGGACAGCGTCAGCCTACAAAGCCGCACAGAAGTGGCCCAAGGCCGCCTGTTCCTTCTTCTGCTGAAAAAGAGGTAGAAGAACAGAAATCAATTATTGAAGCCGAGTTCGATGAAGACGATGGGTTTATTGAAGATGATGATTTTTTTGAAGAAGAGTTTGACGACGAAGATGAATTTGATGAAGTCGAGTATGTTGAAGCCGATAAGTTTTCTTCAACGAACAAAGTTTCTACGAAAAAGGTTGTCTCAAATAGTCCTAGAATATCCCTCAAGCTTAAAAATATGGATATTTTAGAGGTGTTCAACATTCTGTCTCAGCAAGGAAAAATCAACATTATAGCAGGTACAAATGTAAGAGGACGAGTTACCCTTTTTCTTGATGATGTTAACATTTGGGATGCATTTCGTATTATTCTTGAAATTAACAACCTTGCATATATACAACAAGATGACATCGTAAAGGTTTTAACAGAACGAGAATATGAAATACTTTTTGGAACAAAGTTTTACGACAAAACAACGGTTAAAGTTTATCCAGTACTTCACACAAAGGCCAGCATCCTAAAAACTACTGCTGAGGCATTGAAAAGCCGCATCGGCAAGGTTCTTCTTGAAGAAAATACTAATTCAATAATTATTATTGACACGCCCAAAGCAGTAGAAAAAATTCTTTCTGCGCTTAAAGCTCTTGATGTTCCGGTTGAAACTGTCGTTTTCGATCTTTTGTATGCTCTTCCAGGAACAGTTGAAGAAAAATTAAAAACATTAATTACAACTCGAGGCATTATTCACACTGATATAAAAACCCATAAGATTATTATTACTGAGGTCAAAAGTAATATGGAACTATTAATGAAAATCGTAAAAGAGATAGATCAACCGCCCGTAGTTTCTACAACTGTTTTCTCTTTGCAATACTCAAAACATGATGTTATTGGTGAAAAGATAGAAAAGGAACTCACAAAAGACCTTGGCACAATGAGCATTGATGAAAGAACAAATAAAGTAGCAATATCAGATACGCCTGAAGCAACTTTAAGAATCGGAAAACTGATTAAAGAATTTGACACCCAAAACAAAGAAGTAATAATAGAATGTCAAATGCTTCAAGTAAGACTGTCTGACGAATTCAGATTCGGATTAAATTGGGAACAAATCATTACTGAACTTCAGAACAGACATTTGAATTTCAATATTTCAAGTGCCTTTTCTCAGTTAACTGACAATGCCCTTCCCGACACAGCTCCATTTGATTACCGTTCCAGAGAACATCCTGGCGGACGCATTGTAGCCTCAGGATTCTTAGAGGGAGGCAAAGATGGGCGCGGAAATCCTTATCAGGCAATTCTTGAAATAATACGAGAAACAGGCGACGTTGATATGCTATCATCGCCAAGAATCACTGTTATTGACAACCAGACAGCTGAAATTCAAGTTGGGACAAACGAAGCCTATGTAACAAGCTCCGAAACACTTAATACCTCTACTTCAACAACTGCAGAAGCAATCAACTTCATTCGTGTCGGCATCCTTCTGAAAGTAACGCCGAGAATCAATGACAACGGGTTTATAAATATGGAAATTGAACCTGAGGTGAGCGCTGTTCAAAGATTTTTAACCACTGCATCGGGTAATCAAATACCAATCGTACGCACCTCAAACGCAAAAACTTTTTTAATGGTAAGGGATGGAGTTACGATCATTCTTGGAGGATTTATAGAAAAAGAAATTCGCGATGAAGTAAGTAAGGTCCCTGTTCTGGGCAGCATACCTATACTTGGTCTCCTTTTTAAAAAGGTACGCAAAGTAACTCAAAATGCTGAACTTGTAATATTTCTAACTCCTTATATTATAACTGGAGACAGAACAACACCTGAAATCGACAAAATCAATGATAAACTCTTGCAACCTATTAAAAAACAACGTAAAGAAAATGAAATAATGCGAGATTTAAAAGATCTTGTACAATCCTGATTTATTTTAAAATATATTCCAAAACATATTTAAAAATTTAAGGATACTATAAATTTTATTCACTTTCCTTACATGATTTCTCGTTTCAGGAAAAGCTCTTTTTATTACATCTCCATGAGATCCGCCTGAAGTAAGCCATTTATCAAGATTGCCCGGACCGGCATTATATGCTATTAAAGCTTTTTCTCTGTTACCATATCTTATTTTGAGTCTCCTGAAATACCAGCATCCAATCATTAAATTAACGCTGGGATTTCTCAATGAATCGGATGAAAAATCATTTATACCAATCTTTTTTGCCACCTCATATCCAGTTCCAGGCATAACCTGCATAAGCCCTATAGCACCGGATGGTGAAATTGCTGTTGTGTTAAAAGAACTTTCGACAGATATCATGGCTGCAACCCATAATGGATCAAGATCATTCTTTAACGAATAAATAATAACTTCTTTCTTATACTCTGAAGGAAAAAACCGCTGCCTGATTTGATAAACCAGAATCACTAAAGAACACAAAAAAGCAAATACAATCGTGATAGCTAATAATTTTTTCAAAATCACTCTGCTTTCAAAATACTAATTGCTTTAAAAAGCTCATCTTTTTTATTATATATTGCAAATGGCAGCATCCCGGAAAATACAAGAGAATCCCCGGATTTAACTTCGTATTTATTTTTTCCTACTTTCACCTCTCCACATCCGCTAATGACGTGAACAAATTCTTTTTGGGGATGCGTTTTACCAAGATAAGTTGTTCGTGGACGAATTTCAACTAACCTTGGCTCTATTCTCATATTCAAACATCTTGCGGCAACATTCCAAACCTTAACGCCATCATCATTATCGATATTTACTCTTTCCTCTTTTCTAATTAATATCTCCTCTTCATTACATTCGACAATAAAGAAAAATTCTGTCAATGTCATATCTAAACCATTTAATATTCCTGACAAGGTTTGAAGAGGAGGAACAATTTTATCATTCTCAATCTGAGAAACAAGCCCCTTTGTAACACCACAATCTGTTGCTATCTCTGTAAGAGTAAGCCCTTTTTTCAACCTTATATCCCTTAAAACACCACCTATTTTATTCATTAATCTGCACATCCTGATGCTTCAATTATTCCCATTATAAAATCAACGCCCATTTTAAGGTTGGTAATATTAATTTGTTCAGACTTTGTATGGGCATTTTCGAAACCAATTGCTAAAACAACAGCAGAAATTCCTTTTTCGTTAAAAACATTAGCATCACTACCGCCGCCTGATTTAATTGTTTTTGTTTTAATATCTTTTCTACGAGCACCTTCGAGAGCAATTTTTACAACATCATCACTATCACTAAGTTGAAAGCCCGTAAATTCACTTTCATGTTTCAATGAAAACAAACCCAACCCGATTTCAGCTTCTTCCGAAAAAATGCTTTCGATTTTTTCCAGTAAACTATCCAGTTTCTTTTTTGAAAAGCTTCTTATTTCCCCTTCTACTACAACATTGTCGGGAACAACATTTCTTGCATGGCCTCCATGTATCTTGCCAATATTGATTGACGTCTGTTTATCAATGCGTCCCATTGGCAGCTTTGCTATTGCCTTTGATGCAATTTGAATAGCATTAACTCCTCTTTCCGGCTCTATCCCGGCATGAGCTGCTTTTCCCTTAACCCTAATTCGAAATTTTTCACTATTAGGAGAAGCTACAGTTATTGTACCTACAGTCGATTCTCCATCTAACACAAACGCGTACCCTTTGGGCACATTATCCAAATTCATATTTTTTGCGCCATGCAGGCCAACTTCTTCAGATATTGTAAACAAATAATATATATCTGGAGTTTTAATGCTGTCTTCTTTAATAACTCTAGCTGTCTCTATCAGCATTGCGATACCAGCCTTATCGTCCGCGCCAAGTATTGTATCACCGTTAGATTTAATAATGTCTCCGTCTTTAACAGGCACAACATTCTCACAGGGAACAACACAATCCATATGCGCACAAAAAATCAATGGTTCCAAAGAATTTTCCGATCCTTCAATAAACACAGTCACATTGCCAGCATTTCCTCCTAGTTTTTCTCCTGCAGTATCCTCGACTATTTTTTTACAAACAGTTCCTAATGCATCCTTAATATAATCTGCAACACCTCGTTCACAGCCGGACGGTGAAGAAATTTCAACTAAATCAATAAATGTTTCAATGAGTCTGTTTTCTTTCATTTCTTTATATCCGCTCCATTAATCAAATCATCATACAAAGAGTCTAAAGCCTGCGGAATTATCTTTGTATTTGCGATTACTGGCATGTAATTACTGTCGCCATCCCATCTGGGAACAATATGAAAATGAACATGGTCTGGCACACCCGCGCCTGCAACTAATCCGGTATTAACTCCTACATTGAATCCATGAGGCATTATCGTTTTTCTAAGCAAAACAATACACTGCTGAACAGACATCATCATATCTAACAGGTCTTCCTCAGGCAGCTCTTCCAATGTCGCAATATGTCGAGAAGGAGCTACAAGCAGATGTCCGTTGTTATATGGATATTTGTTCATAACCGCAAATGACTTATCGTTTCTAAATACAACATGATTATTTCTGTCTTCTTTTGCGCTGAATATTCTGCAAAAAAAACATTCGTCATTCTTTTCATCATTCAGAATATATTCCATTCTCCATGGTGCCCATAACCTCTGCATTATTTTATCAATCCTCCATTATTCCCAGTTTATCGATTTCCTTAACACGATTTATAAGTTCTTCAGCAAGAAGATTTTCATTAACCGTTTTCACAATATCACCCCTTTGAAAAATCACGCCTTTCTTCTTGCCTCCGGCAATACCAATATCAGCCATTCTTGCTTCACCTGGTCCATTAACAACACACCCCATAACAGCAATTGTCACAGGTGTTTTAATAAAAACCAGTTCTTTTTCAACTTTTTCAGCAATTCCTTTAACGTCAATCTCAGTTCTACCGCAGGTTGGACAGGCAATTACAGTTATTCCCCTCTTTCTCATATTAAGTGATTTTAATATTCCAAATCCTGCATATATTTCTCTTTCCGGCTTATCCGACAATGAAACACGTATTGTATCTCCAATGCCTTCTGATAGTAATTGTCCAATTCCGACAGCACTCCTAAGCACACCCTGAATTAGAGTTCCGGCCTCAGTTATCCCTAAATGAAGGGGATACTCTGTTTCACAAGAAAGGATTCTATTAGCTTCAATTGTAACCATTACGTCAAAAGCCTTTGCTGATAGAACAATATCTGTAATTCCCATTTTCTCAACAATCTTAACTTGCTTTAAAACACTGGCAGCAAGGGCTCTCCCATTAGGCGCGCCATACTTTCTTAATATTTGAGGCTCAATTGAACCGGAATTAACACCTAT
>JAVCCS010000262.1 GCA_030765365.1 Candidatus Theseobacter exili | reverse complement strand
GGAAAAGTTAAGTCCGGAGATGTGGTTATTCATAATCATCCGGATGCAGAACTGCAACCTTCTGAGGCAGATATGAAAGCAGCGGCATTATTCGCAGATCTGGGTGTTGGCTTTTATATAATAGATAATGATGCGTCAGATATTTACGTTGTGATCGAACGTTTTCCAAAACTCGTTACTGAACGGCTTTCCTGTAATGAAATTAAAGAACATTTTTCGATAAATGGATCTTTTGCCAAGTCTTTGGAAGGATATGAAATTCGTGAGCAACAGCAGGATATGCTGGAGGGTGTAGTACAAGCATTTAATGAAGAGGCCATTCTAATAGCTGAGGCCGGAACCGGGATTGGAAAATCTTTGTCATATCTTGTTCCCTCTGTTTTATGGAGCCTAATGAGTGATGAGCGAGTTGTGATTTCTACGAATACTATTCCTTTGCAGGAACAGCTGATTAACAAGGACATTCCTCTCGTAAGAAAATGCCTTAACAAAGTGTTTAAAAGTGTGCTGGTAAAGGGAAGAAACAACTATTTGTGTCTCAGAAAATTGTACACACTTGAGCATGAACCTGAATTATTCTTTGATGGAGCAATCAAGAAACAGGCAAGCTCACTTCTGGAATGGGTTCTGGTTACAAAAGACGGGAGCCTTTCCGACTTAAGCTTTGTTCCGTCTGAGCAACTTTGGGATAGCGTTCAAAGTGATCAGGATAGCTGTGGAAGGCTTAAGTGCATGCATTATGAGGATTGTTTTTTTTATCGTGCCAGAAGACAAGCATCTTCTGCTCAGATTTTAGTTGTTAATCACCATCTTCTTCTAGCTGATCTTGCAGTTAGAAAGATAACAGGCCAGTACTCTCTCCCTGCTGTTTTACCTCCCTTTTCCAGAATAGTTTTCGATGAAGCTCATGAATTGGAAGAAGCCGCAACCAGGCACTTCGGGTTTAATCTTACACAGAAAGGTATTCGAAAGCTCTTTAACCGGCTTTGGAAAAACAAGACTCACCAAAAAGGACTTCTGCCTTTTATTGCATTGAAATTAAGGGAGATACCCAAAAAAAAGCAGAAAGATGAATTAGAATCACTTGAAGAAACTATATACACTGAAATTCAGAAACTTCACTACGAGGTTTATGGAAAGATCAACGAATCATTTTTAGAGATACCTTTAGTTTTGATAAAACTTAAAGAAGAAACTGAATTTGAGATGAATCTTAAGATAAGGATTACTTCTGCTATCCTTGAAAATGAACTATGGCAGAATTCTTTCATACCTATATTGCATTCACTGGGCTGTAGCATAGAAGGTTATGCTGACAGACTAATGAAGCTTTCAAAGGATTTAAAGAGGTTATATCCAGAACCTGGTGAAACTCTTCAGTCTGCTATGATTGAACTGGAAGCAATTATACGGAAAATAAACTCTTATGCTGTAAATGTTTTTTTCTTTCTTTCTGAAGAAGAAGGTTATTGCCGTTGGGCCGAATCAAACAAGGGGAGTAGAGGGGGGTATAGTATTGCTCTATGTTGCTATCCATTGAATATTGCGGACATGATGAAACTATGCATATATGACAGATTCAGAACCGTAATAGCAACTTCTGCAACAATGACTGTTAGCAAAAAGTTCGATTTTTTTATGGAGCGAACAGGCTTGGACCTTGTCAATCCGGAAAGAAGGATGCTTTTACAACTTGATTCACCGTTTGATTATCCAAAACAGGCACTTGTTTGCGTTCCTGCTGGGATACCAAATCCTGATGAAGCAGGTTTTAATGACTCATTAAAAAAGCTAATTAAACACCTGGTTACAATTCGTTGTGGAGGGATTTTTGTATTGTTTACAGCTTACCGGCTTTTACGAGAAGTTTTCAGTGCAGTTTCTGACGAATGTACAGTTCGGGGCTATTTCCCTTTAATTCAGGGAGTTCAGAGTCGTAAGAAGCTTTTAGAAACGTTTCTAAAACGCAAACCTTCAATTCTTTTTGCAACTGATAGCTTTTGGCAGGGAGTTGATGTACGAGGCAGTTCTCTTGAATGTGTTATTATAACAAGACTTCCGTTCCGTGTTCCAACAGATCCAATTATTCAAGCACGCTCTGAGGCTTTACAATTAGCAGGCAAGGATTCTTTTTACCATTATCTTCTTCCAATGGCAGTTATGCGATTTAGACAGGGTTTCGGAAGGCTGATTCGCAGCAAAGAGGATCGTGGAGTAATTCTCATAATGGACCAAAGAGTTTTTACCCGTAAGTATGGAAAGGTTTTTCTCAAGTCTTTACCTGAATTAGAGTTGTTTTCAGGTAAAACTGATGAAGTTCTCCATAGAATTAAATTGTTTTACGATTCGGATAAACCTCTTCGATGAAGCGAGCGAACTTTGTGAATCCAGTCCTTAACACGTTCTCTTTCAGACGATGGGAGCTCATCGTAATAAAAACCGACTCTGTATGAGTCCTGATGAGATTGTTTTCTGCAGCTGACAACAATAGCATTTGTTTCAAGTGATGCTGAATTTTCAGATGAGCCATCATCACTTAAAGGAGCAGTTAAACAAACCTGCATACTGTCAAAAATAGGAATAGCAAGGTCTAATGTGCAGCTTGCACCCAGCTCACTGACATCAATTGTGTCACCTTTATAAGTTTTTCCGTTGTATTGAATCTTTAGCCCCAAATTTGCATGGACTCTGCGGATTCTCCTGCGTTCTTGCCCATTTTCACTCATGCTCAAACGCCTCCTTATAAGTTATCTGAAACTCTTTACCAAATATTATACAACAACATCAAAAAAAACCATCTAAATTTTCTTAGTATATATTCCGTTTTCATTAAATAATTTGAATGGTTAATTATTCTTTATCAAAAAACTAATATATTTTGACCAGGTTTTCATTTCGGTTACAAAATCCGGGTTGAATAGTTTAGTATGAGTATTCTATAGTAAAATATGTTCAACAGCCTTCTTTATTTGTGTAGTATAGACGCACGTGTCGTGTCTTTACCGGGTTTACGCGAGTTTATAAAATAGGCATTTAGTAATTTGGAGTTAACAGGAATGAAAAAACCTAAGAAAGATTTTTTTATAAAGGTATTATTTTCTGTTTTTGGGATTGCTATAGCTGTCTTCTTATTAAAACAGATTGATATGAAGAAATTTTTCTCATTTATAGAAAATGTTTCTCTCAAATGGCTATTGGCTGCTCTTGCTGTTTACAGTATTAGTTATTTATTAAGGTCTTTTCGTTGGAAGCTTATGATATTCAGTCGTAAAATTAAACTTGGGAATTTATTTCTTGTCACTTCAGTTCATACAATGTTCAATAATATTCTTCCTGCAAGAGCTGGAGAGGTTTCATATGTTTATTTCCTGAAAAAATTTCAGAATATTTCAGTAACTGAAGGACTTGCTACACTTTTTGTTGCCAGAATATTTGATCTTGTTGCGCTGGCTGTTTTCTTCTTGCTGGCAGTTTTGTTTTCCTGGGCACAGATAAACGTTCCCGTTATTAAATTGATTCTGATTACTGTTTTTTCTGTTCCCGTTATTGTTTTTTGTTGTTTGGGGCTGTTTTCACGCAGATCAATAAGGGTTTTTAGAAATTATATTGAGAAGAAGAATATTGGGAAACTTCCGTTAGTAATAAAGATTCTTATAAAACTTGAAGAACTTTCTGAAGCAATTTTAATTGTTCGCACTAGAAAAACTTTTCTTCCTTCTTTTTTGTGCACTTTAGGGATTTGGGGTGTCAAGTTCACATCGTTTTTTCTAGTAGTAAAAAGTCTTAATCTTTCAGATGATTTCCGGTTTTGGAATGTTGTATTTGGAAGCACTTTTTCGGAATTGACAACTATTCTTCCTATCCACAGTGTAGCTGGTATTGGAACATTGGAGGGGGGATGGACTGTTGGTTTTTTGTTACTTGGAATGAATAAGCAACTGGTCATTATGTCTGGTTTTGGATTTCACATATTTCTATTACTTTTTTCAATTATATTAGGTTCTTTTTCGTTAGCATTTCTCAAAAAAGCACAAAAGAATTCATTTTTATTTAAAGAAGAGCAAAACCAACAATGAAAAAACGGCAGCAAATCCTTTTAGATATTATTATTATTGGTTTCATTTCAGCAATAATCATTTTTCTGCGCTTGGGATCTTCTCCTCTTCTTGATCCGGATGAACCTAGATATGCTGAAACAGCCAGGCAAATGCTAATTACCGGTGACTGGGTCACTCCTCGTTTTAATGGAGATGTCAGATGGGATAAACCGCCATTGTTTTATTGGCTGGTGGGATTTTCCTACAAGCTTTTTGGAGTAAGTGAGTGGGCTGCCAGATTTCCTGCTGCTTTACTTGGATTTTTGGGGATATTTATTACTTACTGGATTGGCTATTTTATTTGGGGAAGGAGAACCGGATTTTTTAGCGGCTTAATTCTTGCAACAAGTCTGGAGTATATTCTGGTAGCAAGACTTTCAATAACAGATATGACTCTAACTTTTTTTATTCTAGCTTCTTTAGCATTTTATTTAAAAACCAGAGGCGGTGACAGACGTTTTGCCTTCTGGTTTTGGATTGTATGTGCATTAGCTGTTTTAACAAAAGGTCCAATAGGAATACTGCTTCCCTTTCTAATTATAGTAGTTGACACATTGATATCATGGAAATATAAAAATCTTTCTTGTTTGGTTTCGGCAGAAGGCATTCTGGCTTTCCTTATTATAGCATTATCATGGTTTTTTGTTGAAGCATCAATCCATGGGCGAGAGTATCTTGAATACTTTTTTTTGGAGCATAATCTTGGCAGGTTTACGGCTGATTCCCTTGGTCATACAAATCCGGTATATTTTTTTATTCCTGTTTTGGCAGCTGGTTTTTTCCCCTGGGTGTTTTTCCTTCCCAGAGCAATTTTTCAAAGGTGCGGCGGATCTGACGAAGCTGTGATAGATGGAAGTAGATTTATTTTAGTTTGGATGTTAGCCGTATTTATCTTTTTTTCGCTGTCAACGCAGAAAGTTGTTACATACATTTTACCGTTGTATCCGGCAGTTGCGTTATTAGTTGGAAATCTCTTTGCTGAAGTAATAAAGAATAAAAAAAATCTTATATTAGAAATTTTGTTAGTTGTGTCATTTTTTTCTGCAGCGGTTATAGGAGTTAAAGTATTTGGCCTGCCCAGGTTACCTGAGGTTGGTTTTTACATTGTTGTAGTTCTTTTATTAGCATTACTTGTTTTTGC
>JAVCCS010000022.1 GCA_030765365.1 Candidatus Theseobacter exili | reverse complement strand
TTACGCCTTGAACAATCCGGTAAGATTTAAAAATTGCCGATTCCAATAGAATTTTGTCTGAACCTGCTCTTTTTATAGTGTTGCCTGTTTCAATAAAAAGATCTAGAAGATGCAACAAAACGGCTACAGACAACCTGTTTGCTTTAGTCCTAAGATTCTCTGTTTCGTCTTTATCTACATTAAGCAAGTTCATAGGCTTTGCTATTTCTTTTGCGACTATAAGATCCCGCAAATAAGCTGTAACATCTTTTATAAACACACCTAAATCTTTTCCTTTTTCTTCAAGATCTTTTACAATACTTATACTTTTTTCAGCGCTACTTTCCAGAATACCATCAACAAACAAAGATACCTGCTCCTGATTTGCCTGACCAAGAAGCAAAACGGTATTATCATAATCGATTTTTTCTCCACAGAAGGAAATTAATTGATCAAACAAGGATTCTGCATCACGCAGACTGCCGTCTGCGCCCCTTGCCAAAGAACGCAACGCCTTTTGCTCAATCGTAATTCCTTCACTTTCGGCTATAGTCTGCAAATGCGTACTTATTTCCTTTATTGAAAGGCGTCTCAGGTCAAAGCGCTGGCAACGAGAAAGAATTGTTGCGGGAATACTTTCAGGTTTTGTTGTTGCAAAGAAAAACTTCACATGTCCCGGTGGTTCTTCCAGCGTTTTTAACAAAGCATTAAATGCTTGCGGTGTAAGCATATGAACTTCATCAATTATATATATTTTAAACCGTCCTTTAGCTGGTGCAAACTTTACATTTTCACGTAGTTCTCTAATTTCGTCTATACCGCGATTAGATGCACCGTCTATTTCAAGAACATCCATGCTGTTCCCTTCTTTAATCTCACGACAGAAAGCACATTGATTACATGGATTTTTGCTTGGTCCTTTTTCACAATTCAGTGCTTTTGCAAACACTCTGGCAGTACTTGTCTTTCCAATACCCCTGGAACCAACAAAAAGATATGCATGTCCTATGCGATTCATTTCTATAGCATTTTGAAGTGTTTTCGATACATGATTCTGTCCGACTATTTCTTCAAAGGTAGTTGGTCTCCATTTTCTTGCCAGAACTTCGTATTCACTCATTATCATTTTCCTCTTGAAAAAGCTGTTTTTCCTGAAAGTTAAATTAAAGCCGTGCACCCTCTTTCGAAAGTTTCTCTTAACACCTCATCCAGGTCATCTACTCCAGCCAGGCTTACCTACGGCACATAGAAATTAGACCTAACCGCTGCTACCTTCCGGTTCTGACGGGGTTCAGCCCTTTCTATTGCATAGGACCCAACTTTCAACGTTTCAAAACTGAACTCAAAATGAAAAGAAAAAAATCTCTATCAGGATTTCAATCCCGCTATAGCGGATTGCGGGTTACAGGGCACCGCTAACTCCCCATCTAGCACGGCTTATAATTTATCACCTATTCTACAAATTCCCTAAATTATAAATAATTATGAATAAAAACCTGCGAAGCTACCAGCAAAATTTGATAATTATAGAATAAATAATTAAATTTTAAAGCACTGTTTTTTTTCGGATTAAAAAGAACGGTTTCGGTCGCTGTTACAAACCTTCTTATTTGTTTTCCTGCATTTCAGGCATTCTCTCGGCTTCGAAGCCCTCTCAATGCATTTTAATATTATCTGCTTCCTTTTAGAAAGTTTTTCATCTTGGTTGGCGGAGAGGCAGGGATTCGAACCCTGGGTTCCGGGGTTACCGGAACAACGGTTTTCGAGACCGCCCCATTAAACCGCTCTGGCACCTCTCCTCCCAGAAAGAAAAAGAAGTTTCTCATTAAAGAACTTCTTTGTGTTTTATGGCGGAGAGGCAGGGATTCGAACCCTGGGTACGCGTTAACGCACACACGCTTTCCAAGCGTGCTCCTTAAGCCACTCGGACACCTCTCCGCAATTAACAAGTAAGGATATATATAAAATACTGTTTTTGATCAATATCTTGTTAGCACTTATTCTGTTTTTTCACGCTGTATCCGAAAAAAACTCTGTAAAAGATCTCTGCCTTCGGCTTCTCTCACACCGCCAAGTACCGGTATCGGCTTTGTCAATCCCATCATAAATGCCATTTGCTTTATGCCCGGCAGCCGTTTTTCCGAAGCACCGTAAACAACCCGTTCAATTCTTGATAAAATGATAGCGCCAAAACACATTGGACAAGGTTCCTTTGTAACATATATCTGAGCACCGTTTAATCTCCAGTTTTGCAATGCAGATGAAGCTTGTGTTAATGCGATCATTTCAGCATGTGCAGTGGCATCCTGTAACAACTCCACCTGATTATGTGCTTTTCCGATAATACGGTTTTCAAACACGATGATTGCGCCAACAGGGGTTTCCCCCTTCGTAAATGCTTTTTTTGCTTCACGAAGCGCTTCATCCATAAAACGATTATCGTTTTCCTGAAAAAGGCTTTTATTCTGGTTTTCGGAACACATATTGATTTCTTTTGGCGCGCCCAGCAGGATTCGAACCTGCGACCTTCTGATTCGTAGTCAGACACTCTATCCAGCTGAGCTATGGGCGCCCAATAAATCCTTTTCTATTATTTAAAAGGGGTGGGAAAGTCTATTTTTTGCCTAATACTAATTTTTACGCCTCCCATCAGCAGAGAGAACAATGTGTACAAAACTGCAGATATTGCCATGAACATTGCCATGAAAAAGCCAAAAACCAAAGATGCTATAAGAGAAGCAACTATCGGATTCGCAAAAAAAGGATACTGAACAGGTAGCGTAATTACAACTTCTATGATTCTCCCCAACGCCTGTCCAACCCAACTAATGACCTGGACTCCTGCTAATTTTATTAATACAAAAAATATCAACGATACAATTACATTCATCCCAAAGAAAAGTTTAAAAGCAGACAAAAAACTTATTCCTTGAAGTTCAACCTTTTTTGTTTCGTATTTTTCTATCATCTTTTTCATTTTTATTTACCCTTTAAAATCCCTTTTTTAATTTATGGCGGAGAGGGAGGGATTCGAACCCTCGGTACCGCCTAAAACGGTACAACGGATTAGCAATCCGCCGCCTTCGACCACTCAGCCACCTCTCCGTCAGGACAATCAAATCTTTTTACAGGTTTTTGGCGGAGGAGGTAGGATTCGAACCCACGGTACTTTCGTACAACGGTTTTCAAGACCGCCGCCTTCAACCACTCGGCCACTCCTCCACGCATATTCTGTTTTAATCTTCTACTCTGCTTAAATTATGTCGATAATTATTGAGAGAAACTTAATACTGTCAATAATTTTTATTTCTTTCTTGGAAATTTGAATAAAAATTTTCTAATGAGCCAGCTTCTGCGAACGTTCAATCAGGGTTAATGCTTTCTTGTCCATCCATATATGGAACAAGTACATCCGGTATCTTTAAAGAACCATCTTCTTCCTGAAATGTCTCCATAATCGCAACCAGCAAACGAGGAAGGGCTAATCCTGAACCATTAAGAGTATGTACATAATCTAGTTTTCCGTTTGACCGCCTGTAACGTATATTGGCTCTTCTTGCCTGAAAAGCCTCAAAGTTACTGCATGAAGATACTTCCAAAAATTTTGCCTGCGCCGGCGCCCAAACTTCTATATCATAACATTTTGCAGCTGCAAAACTCATGTCACCCGAAGAAAGCAGGCAAACCCTATACGGTAATTGCAATTTTTTCAAAACTGTTTCTGCTTCACCAAGTAATAATTCCAGCTCCTGATAAGAATCTTCAGGCTTAACAATTTTTACAAGTTCAACTTTATCAAATTGATGAAGACGAATAATCCCTCGTGTATCTTTACCGTAAGAACCGGCTTCTCTTCTGAAACAAGCCGTGCATGAAACTCTTTTTATTGGTAAGTCTTCCTCATTTAAAATTTCATCTGCATACAAATTCGTAACAGGCACTTCTGCTGTCGGAATCAAAAACAAATCATCTACTTCAGCATGGTACATATCATCTTCAAGCTTTGGAAGCTGTCCTGTTCCCGTCATTGCCTTTCTGTTCACTATAAAAGGTGGCGAGACTTCGTTATAATTATGTTTTTTTATATGTAAATCCAACATGAATCGAAGCACTGCTCTTTGAAGAAGCGCTCCTTTCCCTTCAAAAACAACAAACCCTGTTCCTGAAATTTTTGATGCTTGTTTAAAGTTAAGAAGATGCAGCGCCTCTCCTGTTTCCCAATGTGGAACAGGTTGAAAAGAAAACTCTCTTTTCTTTCCCCATTCCCGAACAAGCACATTATCCGAACTATCCCGTCCCTCAGGAACAGATTCATGCGGCAGGTTTGGAATTGTCAGCAATTTTTCCTGAAGGCTTCCTGAAACCATAGACGCTTCTGTATCCAACTGTTTTATCTTAAGAGAAAGTTCTTTTAATTCGGCGTATTCCTTCTGCAGATCTTTTCCCTGTGCTTTTAAAAGTCCAATTCGCCGGGATTCTTCTTTTTGACGATGCTTAAGTGTTTCTACTTCAAAAAGCACCGTTCTTCTTTTTTCATCCAAAGAAAGAATTGCATCCAGTTCCGCCTTTTCGTTTTTCAAACGAACCGCAGTACGAATTTTTTCCGGCTGCTCTCTTATAAATTTCAGGTCTAACATTTTTTATTCCTCTTCCGGGATGGATTCTTCACCATTGAGATCGGATATTTCCTCTTCGTTTTTCTCAGGATCTTCTTCAGATTCAATAACTCTGCACATATCAACAACCTTATCTGTCTTATGAAGGGTTATAAGATTAACACCTTGCGTGTTCCTTCCTATTACAGATATCCCGGAAACCGCTGTTCTAATCATCTTCCCGGATGATGTAATCATCATTATTTCTTCACCATCGATAACGGAACCGCCACCAACAACTTTTCCATTTCTTTCATTGGCTTTTATAGTAATAACCCCTTTGCCGCCTCTGTGCTGGGTGCGGTACGCACTGTATTCTGTTCTTTTTCCAAATCCGTTTTCAGTAACTATAAGAAGGGTAGCGTCTTCTTCCACTACTTCCATCAGTACAAGCCTATCATTTCCTCTTAAAGAAATCCCTCTGACTCCCCGTGTAACCCTGCCAGTATTTCTAACATTTGTCTCTGAAAAGCGTATGGACAAACCTTCTTTTGTTGCCAATAAAATATCGCTTTTACCTTCTGTTAATTTTACGCTGACCAGTTTGTCGTCTTCATCAATATTAATTGCAATAATGCCGCCTTTTCTTATATTACGATATCCACTCAACGGTGTTTTTTTAACAACACCTTTTGCTGTTGCTTTGATTATACTTAAGTCCTGATCAAAATCTCTTACCCTAATAAGAGTAGAGATTCTCTCCTCCTGATTTATCTGAAGAAGATTTACTATTGCTGTCCCTTTTGCAATTCTTCCAACCTGAGGGATTTCGTACACTTTTAACCAGTATAATCTACCTTTTTCTGTGAAAAACAAAAGGCAATCATGTGCTGAGGCATGAAAAAGATGTTTTACAAAATCTTCTTCTTTTGTTCCCATCCCCGCAAGGCCTTTTCCTCCTCTTCTCTGCTGACGATAATAGTCCATCGGAGATCTTTTAATATATCCAGTATGACTTATCGTAATAACACAGGCTTCATCCGCTATAAGATCTTCCATGCTCAATTCCGAAGTATCCGGAACAATGTTTGTTCTTCTCTCATCTCCATATTTTCCCTTAACCTCCTCAAGGTCATCTCGGATGATTTGATTTACAATACTCTCATCACCCAAAACCTTTTGGTAATATTCTATCTTTTGAGTTACAGAAAAATATTCTTCTTCAATTTTGGATATTTCCAAACCTGTTAACTGATACAGTCTGAGCTCAAGGATTGCATTTGTCTGTTTATCCGAAAACTTAAATTGATCCATCAAAGCGCTTTTTGCACTATTTCTATCCTTTGCTGAACGGATAATCCTTACTATCTGGTCTAAGTTAGCTACAGCAATTTTATATCCCTCGAGAATATGTGCACGGTTTTGTGCATTAGTTAAATCAAAGTTCGTCCTGCGTACAATCACTTCTCTGCGATGTTCAAGATAACATTGCAGCATTTGTTTTAAGTTCATTACTCTTGGGCGGCCATGATCAAGAGAAAGAAGGATAGTTCCAAAAGTTGTCTGTAACTGGGTATGCTTATAAAGCTGATTTAGTATTACCTGGGCTATCTCTCCTCTTTTTATTTCAACAACTATGCGTAATCCGTCTTTGTCCGATTCATCTCTAAGGTCCGAAATACCTGTAATCCTTTTCTCGTTTATTAGTGCTGCAATTTTTTCTACAAGAGAGGATTTGTTTACCGTATAAGGGATTTCTTTAACAATTATTACTTCTTTGCCTGTTTCTGTTACCTCAATATCAGCTTTTGCTCTCAGCTTTATAAGACCTCTACCCGTCAAATATGCTCTTCTAATTTCATTAAACCCGTAAATGGTTCCCCCTGTGGGAAAGTCCGGACCGGTTACTATCTGTAACAGTTCTTCTATAGAAAGATCCGGAACATCTATCATTTTCTGAAGCGCAGTAGCAATCTCGATAAGATTATGTGGTGGTATATTTGTTGCCATTCCCACGGCTATACCGCTGGATCCATTAATAAGAAGGTTTGGAATTCTTGACGGAAGAACGGTGGGTTCCACTGTGCTCTCATCAAAATTTGGTGAAAAACCAACCGTATTTTTATCTATATCCGCCATCATTTCTTCGGCAATTTTCATCATTCTAGATTCTGTATATCTGTATGCTGCAGCATTATCTCCATCTATCGAACCGAAATTGCCCTGTCCGTCAACCAGCGGATATCGAAGATTCCAATTTTGAGCCATACGAACAAGCGTATCGTACACTGAAGCATCACCGTGCGGATGATACTTTTTTAACACTTCTCCTACTACACCGGCACACTTCGAGTGTTTGCGGTTCGACAATAAACCTTCCCGGAACATAGCATACAAGACCCTTCGATGCGCCGGCTTGAGCCCGTCTCTCACATCAGGAAGAGCCCGTCCTACAATGACACTCATGGAATAATCTATATAAGATTTCTTTATTTCTTCCTCTATTGGAATTACTGCTATTCTTTCTTTTTCACTACCTGAAGCCATTGTTTTTCCTCCATCAGATGTCGAGATTTCTTACGTGTAATGCATGCTCTTCAATAAATGCTCTTCGTGGCTCTACCTGATCCCCCATGAGAATAGTGAAGGTCTGGTCTGCTTCCATTGCATTTTCAAGAGAAACTCTTTGCATCTTTCTTTTTTCTGGATCCATCGTTGTGTCCCAAAGCTGGTGCGGATTCATTTCACCCAAACCTTTATATCTCTGGATTTCAAGCCCTTTTTTCCCAAGATCTTTTATTGTTGAAAGAATACTCTCCAAACTAAAGAGCTCTTGTTCCTTCTCTCCGTCAATTAATACTGCAACAGGTTTCTCGCTTTTTTTTCTGTAATTTTCTAAGGTAAAACCCTTTTCTACCAGCTTTGATATGGTTTTGCTTATTTCAACAGATTCAAAAAGTTCCAAAACCTTGAGGCTATGTTGCTTTTCTTCTGTTTCTTCTGTTTCTTCTGTTTCTTCTGTTTCTTCTGTTTCTTCTGTTTCTTCTGTTTCTTCTGTTTCTTCTGTTTCTTCTGTTTCTTCTG
>JAVCCS010000115.1 GCA_030765365.1 Candidatus Theseobacter exili | reverse complement strand
TGATTCTCCATCCGTATTAAAATGAACTGTCATTTCATCTGCATTCATTTTCATTTCAGAATCTTCAACCACGACATTTTCATGAAAAAAAGCAATTCGCTTTTCATAATCAAAATCCAAAGGCCCGGAACAGGTAATAGTCGTTCCATCTATGTTACCAACTTCATTATTATTTGTTTTTTGCTCAATAGCGTCCTTTACTTCTTCTTGAGAAGATTTTTTTTCTTCCTTTTCTCTTGAATCTTCTTTGATTTCTTCAGAAACTTCATTTTTTACGGTTTCCTCTTCCTCGATTTTTTCTGAAAATACAAACTTCGACGGTACAATTAGTCCAATTAATACAACAATTAGCAGAATCCGCATTTTCATTCCTGACTTTCCTTTCTTGCATCACTTCTCATTACAATTCTAACATCTTTTTCTATATGAATGATTTTCTTATCTGGTTCCCATACTAGACCTGTTCCTGTGATATCTAATCCTTTTCGTGACATGCGTACAAAAACATCTGTTTCAACTTTACCTGTGCTTCTGTCAACATAAGCTTTTTCAGCATAAATTTTATTAACTCTACCTTTATCATCTATAACCTGAGCCCTAACTCCTAAAACCTCTATTCTTCCGTCACTCATAAAATTTGCAGAATCTCCATCTACTTTCCAGCGACTGTTTTCATCCATACCAGGGGCAACTAACGAAAACCCGTTTTTTACTTGCTTCATGTTATCGTCCTGCGCGTAATTCACACATGATGAGAATGTAATAATAAAAAGAAAAGCTATTACCTTTTTCAAGCACTTTTCTCCATTCCATCTGATTTGTCAGGACGAGTTTTCCATCTTCGATGATGCCATACCCATAAATGAGGATATTTACGAATCATTTTTTCAACTGCTTTTGACCAGGCACGAGTTAAACGCATGGATTCCTCTTCCTTATTAACTTCACCGTCCGTATTAGGGAAAATAGGTTCTCCCAATAAAATCTCATGCTTATCTCCGTTGCGAATAATAAATGATGGTAGCATTGGAACACGAGCCGCTAAAGCTATTAAAGCCGGTCCGAGAGGAGTATATGCACTCTTTCCAAAAAAATCAACAAACACACCATCTACACTGTCAACATCCTGATCAGCAAGAATTCCAAGAAAACCTCCTTTTTGAATCCATTGTAAAGTTTTTCTTGGACTTTCATCTCTATATATAGTTTCTACATTAAATTTTTGTCTTAATTCAATTAGAAGCGTGTTATAAGGCTCAAAATATATTCTCTTTGCTATTGCAGCAATTCTATATCCACGCCAGCACGCATATGCAGCAATTAACTCCCAATTCCCCAAATGTGCTGTAACAATAATACCTCCATTTTTTAGATTTTTAAAACGGTCGAGAAGAAGATTTTCGTCAATACTAACACATGAGAATACTTTGTCGGGACTTGCTTTACGCATCCACGCCATTTCAGTTAACGTCATTCCCATATTTTCAAAAGATTCGCATGCTATTTTCTCAATTTTCTCCCTGTTTTTTTCACTTGAAAAAGCCATTGAGAGATTATTGATTGCCTGTTTTCGTTCCTTCTTTAAAATCTTAAAAACCAGTTTTCCTAAACACCTGCCAAACCATAAACATGCACGGTGAGGGAGATACCCCAAACAATCTAGTAAAAAGCGAAAAATCCGGTAAATCACATACCGGTGAGGTTTTTTTTTCAAGACAAACTACCCTTATTATCAGATTCCGAATTTGTATCTGAGTAATATCTTTCCACTGCCGAATCCCATTTGCCTTGAATTTTGAGAACTGTCTCAACAAGTTCTCTAACAGCGCCTCTGCCTCCAGATTTGGAACTAACCCAATGAGATATCTTGCGAACAGATTCATCAGCATCTGAAACAGCTACAGCAAGACCTGCCTTTCTCATACAAGGAAGATCAATTATATCATCGCCCATGTAACAAACTTCATCGGGGGAAACTTCCATACTCCTTATAAGCCGTTCAAAAGCTTCTCCTTTATTCCTAATACCCTGCATTACACGATCAACGCCAAGAATGCGAGCTCGCTGAAGAACAACTGGAGAAGCCTTTCCTGAAAAGAAAACAACCTTTAATCCAGCCCTTTTCGCAAGAACCAGACCCAAGCCGTCTCTTGTGTGAAAAACTTTCAATTCACGACCTTCCTCGTCAACAAAAAGAGTACCATCTGTAAGCACACCATCCACGTCAAACACAAGAACACGTATACGGGCAATTTTCTGTTTACAACTTCTTTTCATACTATTCCACATTTCAATAAATCCTGAACGTCTATCATTCCTACAGGACATCCATCCTTGTCAACAACAGGAAGTTCATCAATCTTGCGTTTTTGCATCTTTTTATATGCATCCTCTGCAAGTTCCTCAGGTAAAACTGTAACCGGATTACTTGTCATTAATTTACCAATAGGTGTATTTAAAGGTTCAAATTCTTTTTCAACATTTCGGCGCAAATCCCCATCTGTAAAAATACCAACAAGTTTTCCTTCATCATTGGTAATACTGGCTGCACCAGCATGAGCCTTAGTTATAGCAATAAGTGTTTCTTTTAACAAAACACTTTTATGAACAATCGGATTGCTTGATCCTGTTCTCATTATATCTTTAACACGAAGCAACAACCGTTTTCCAAGACTTCCACCAGGGTGATAAAAAGCATAATCCTCATGCCGAAAGCCTTTCTTTTCAAGAAGAGCCATCGCTAATGCATCGCCCATTGCCAAAGTAACTGTCGTACTGGCTGTAGGTGCCAAACCAAGCGGACAGGCTTCTTTTTTAACGCTTATATCAAGAACCACATCGCTATAGCTGGCAAGACTTGATCGCATATTTCCTGTCATAGCTATCAATTTTGAACCTATCTTCTTCAGATGAGGAATAAGTTTAACAATTTCTTCAGTTTCCCCGCTATTGGAAATAATTACAATGACATCCTCCTCTTGTATCATTCCCAAATCACCATGTGTAGCTTCAGCTGGATGTACGTACAATGAAGGTGTCCCAGTACTTGCTAATGTTGCAGAAATTTTCCTGGCAATAATACCCGGTTTTCCCATCCCTGTAACAATTACTCGTCCTCTACACTCCAAAAGATGATCCATTGCCTGATCAAATGATTCACCAATTCGTTCTACTAAAGCCTTTATTGCACTGGCTTCCAGAAGAAGAACTTCTTTTGCAATTTCACGCAAAGCTTCTCCCTGAAGATCCTTCATTTCAATTTCCTTTCCTTAAAACGCTATCAATACGTACTGCTTGATCGATAAGATTTTTCAACTGCTCCATATTAAGCGAATTAGGACCATCTGACAATGCCTCCTCAGGCCTTGGATGAACTTCAATAAACAAACCATCACAACCAACAGCAGTTGCAGCTCTCGCTAATGGAATCACATATTCTCTTGCTCCACCCGAACAATCTCCTTTTCCGCCTGGCATCTGAACACTATGAGTTGCATCAAAAACCACCGGGCAACCAAAATCTCTCATAATAGGCAAAGCCCTAAAGTCTGTTACAAGGTTATTATAACCGAACGCATATCCTCTTTCAGTAACAATCACATTACTGTTACCAGCGCTGTAGGCCTTTTCAATTACATTCCTCATATCCCATGGAGCCAAAAATTGTCCTTTTTTTATATTAACTGTTCTAGCTCTCCTGGCAACTTCAACAACTAAATCTGTCTGTCTACATAAAAATGCAGGAATCTGAACAACATCACATACCTCGGCTACCAACGCAGCCTGTGCCGGCAAGTGCACATCTGTCATAATCGGAACATCTAACATTTTGCGGACCTTGCTCATAATTTTCAAACCCTCTTCAAGGCCAGGACCTCTGAAGGAATGCAATGAAGTTCTGTTTGCTTTATCAAAAGAAGCCTTAAAAACCCAGTTAACACCTGCCGATAAACAAATTTCGTTTATCTCTTCTGCCATTGCAATACAAGTATCAGCATTTTCAATAACACAAGGTCCAATAAAAAAAATCAATGGATAAGCTCCACCAATCTTGAGCTCGCTAATTTCAACTACATCCGGCATATTATCTTCCTCACTTCTTCAAGATCCTCGGGCTTATCAACTCCAAATGTATCCCACGGACTTTTCTCAACTTTAATTTTATAGCCGTTTTCCAAAACCCTTAACTGCTCAAGTTTTTCAGCATTTTCTAAAGGTGTTGAATCCCATGATGCATATTCAATCATAAACGATTTTCTAAAGGCATAAATTCCTATATGTTTTTTTAGTATAATTGTGTTTTTATTATCTCTATTATAAGGAATAGGCCAGCGAGAAAAATAAATTGCATAATCACTCTTATCAGTAATAACCTTCACTACCGAAGGATCATTATATATTTCCTGATCTTTAATTTCAAATGACAAAGTAGACATTACTTCTTTAGGATTTTCAAGTAAAGGATTAACAACAATATCAACCTGTTCCGCCCGTATCAAAGGTTCATCTCCCTGCACATTCACTACTATATCAGCATCTTCGTCTTTAATTGCCTCTACAATACGATCTGTTCCGCAAGCATGAGCAGTAGAAGTCATCTTCACAGTTGCTCCAAACCTTAAAGCTTCCTTATAAACACGCTCATCATCAGTAGCAATTATTACTTTACTTACTGTTTTTGCATTAAGAACATTCTCCCAAACACTTTGAAGAACTGTTTTACCTCCTATATCAGCAAGCACTTTACCTTCGAACCTGGTTGATCCATATCTTGCCGGAATAGCAACAATAACTTTCTCACTCATAATCAAATATCCGCTTTACTATCTTTAATAATCCAGTCCACTGCTCCGAAAAGATCAGGTGCAAAATAATCTGGGCTGCATCCTTCAATAAGATTTGATCCAATCAATACAGTTCTGCACCCTGACCTTATCCCTGCTTCTACATCCGATTGTTTATCACCAACCATGTAAGAATGTCCAAGATCAATTGCTGATTTCTCAGCAAGTTCTAGTATCATTCTTGGAGAAGGTTTTCTGCAATCACACATCTCGTCCGGTCGATGAGGGCAATACGATACTTCATGTATCTTAGCGCCTCCCTGCTCAAATTCACTGATCATTTTCAGATGAATAATATCCAATTCTTTTTCATCAATAAAACCTCTGTTTATACCGGATTGATTTGTGATTACAAAAACCAGATAACCTTCTTCGTTCAATAGCTTGACAGCTTCAACAACTCCATCAAAAAGACAAAATTCTTCAGCCTTGCTGATATAGCCGGAATCAGGATTTATTGTTCCATCTCTATCAAGAAAAATTGCTTTTTTCATATACTAAAAAACAGCCTTTTTCAGTTCCTCAATTTTTACAACAGCTGTGCCTACTTCGCCAACCACAATCCCAGCAGCAATATTTGCCAGTTCTGAGGCTTCTTTAATATTTGCTCCGGAAGCCATTGCCATTGCAATTGTAGCTACAACAGTATCCCCAGCACCGGAAACATCATACACTTCCTGTGCTGCTGTTGGAATTACAAAGGGTTCAGCAACATCTCTCTGCAACAAGCACATGCCATGTTCACCTAAAGTTATCAAAACCGCACCGATATCCCAACGCTCCAAAATTGCATTGCCCACAGATTCAATTTCTTCAATGCCCTCTTCTTCATCAAAAGGCACACCTACCATTGCATGCGCTTCCAGGCGGTTGGGCGTTAACAGAGTTATACCTGAAAAATCAAGGTTAGCCCCCTTTTTTGGATCCATAATAACTGGTTTATCATGTTTTACAGCTTCCTTAACTATATGGGCTAAAAAACTCTGGTTTATCACGCCCTTTCCATAATCCTCGACAATTATTGCATCAACTGAATTAGCACCTTCAGAAACAGTATTTTTAAGGGCTTGTGCAGTAGCTTCATCTAATCCGGTAATAACTTCTTTGTCAATTCTGACAATCTGCTGTTGATGCGCGATAATCCTTGTTTTTAACGTTGTCGGCCTTGAACATACTTTTACACTATTTATATTGCCGCCAGTTTCACTTAATAAATCAAGCAGTTGTCTGCCATACCCATCTTCGCCAGTCACTCCAACAATATCAGGCTGACCACCAAGACTGCATATATTAACGGCAACGTTAGCTGAACCTCCTGGACAAAACGATTCTTTTCTTACCTCAACAACCGGAACCGGTGCCTCCGGAGAAATCCTTTTGGCTATACCCCATATAAAAACATCCAACATAAGGTCCCCTATTACCATAATTCTGGAACCTGAAAAATTGTTAATCGCCTTTGTTAAAATCTCTCTATGCATAAAACACCTTTGTTTGTTCAAAGATTCCGTACATATATTTCTCTTTGAACATAATAAGATTAATGTTTAGTGATCCAGATATTTTCGTTCTAATAAATAATTATTCACGTAATCTTTTACAGCATCTTCAAGAGACCAAACAGCTCCGTGATGCCCGAAAGACTTTATCTTTTCTATTTCTGCCTGTGTGTAATACTGATATCTTTCACGTAAGTGTTCAGGCATTTCAATGAATTTTATGTTTCCATCCTTACTCAAAGCTGCATAAATAGCTCCGATAAGATCGTTCCAAGTTCTCGCCTGCCCTGACCCAACATTAAAAATCCCGTTTACATCCGGATTATTAATAAAAAAAAGTGTCATTTCCACTGCATCTTTAACATAAAGGAAGTCTCTCATTTGTTCCCCATGCGCTATACCTTTTTTGTAAGATTTAAAAAGGCGAACATAACCATCTCCCATAATCTGTTCAAACGCTTTTAATACAACGCTACGCATATCTCCCTTGTGATATTCATTAGGTCCAAATACATTGAAATATTTCAGCCCAGCAATTTTATTTAAAATACCCTTTCTAAAAGCCCATAAATCAAACAGCTGTTTTGAATAACCGTACATATTTAAAGGCTTGAGGTTCTCAATAATTTCTTCGTTATCAGAATATCCTTCAGAACCATCTCCATACGTAGCTGCGCTTGATGCATAAACAAACCGTGTCTTATTTTCTACAGCCCATAATGCCAGCTTTTTTGAATAGTCATAATTGTTCTTAATAAGATAACTTGCATCTTTTTCAGTTGTATCAGAACAGGCTCCAAGATGGATTATAGCTTGTACACTTTTATCCAAAGAACCAGAGTCAATCTTTTCAAGAAACTCGTCTTTTTCAATATAATCGCTGAACTTTAGAGGCCGAAGGTTCTCCCATCGCCTATCAGTTCCAAGATGGTCAACCGCTAATATATCAGTTTCACCCCTCTGGTTTAATTCCCATACTAAAGCACTTCCAATAAAACCAGCAGCACCAGTAACAACAATCATAATATTTCTCTCTCAATTTTAGTTAAAGCAGCAGTAACACTTCCGAAAGGAACTTTTGATTTCATAAGCAAAGGCAATTTCAATTTATCAGCAGAAATCCACACAAAAATTCTCCCCTTTTTTACAAATATTCCCTGATACTTTGCCTTTGGCTCAATCAAGCAAGCCGTATACCCCCCCAATCCTCTTATATCAATATCCTTTTTTCGAATCACGTCAATTTCAAGTTTCCAGTTTTTTTCATCTGCATTCACATCCATGAAAAAAGTCTTTTGCTTAATAAAATCCAGAGTCCTGAAAAAATACAAACTTGATAAAGCATCCTGAACCCTGGAAGGTATGTCCATATGTTTTTCAGTACTGGCAGATCTATAAGCTGCACGATGCTTAACCTGATCGAAAATCATTTCTTCATCACATCGATAGCCGCCTTCCTGAAGTTTCTTATGAAATTTTACAGGAAACAATCCTTCTTTATCAATCCAGGTTTCTACTTTATCATCTACTTTATAAAACTTCGATAGAAACTCATTAGATCGTGCACTTGCCACTATTTTGTAAACCTCTCTGCCATTCAAAATCTCTAACTTTTGCACATGAAGAATGCCGTAACCAACAGGTATTACACCCCATCTGATTGTATAAGTAAGCTTTTCACCAACAGCGAAAGGAATCCTGGAGATATCTTCTCCATAACAACAAGTTGATAAAAAATTTAACAAATAAGCAAGACAAGCGATTTTTACACATAATCTCATTAATAGAGTTCCTTTATTAAGATATAACAAAAAAATGCATGATATCCCAGACACTAACAGTAGCCAAGCAAAAACTACTCATCAATAACTACGGTTTTTTCGAACACTATGATATTGTTTGCTTCAAAAACCAGGTTCTTTTGTAATATCACTTTCAAAATCCTGTAATTCAAAAACCCTGATTTCTTTATCAAATCCTTTAACCTGGGTAACTCCCAAATCCTTAACAACAGCGTTTTCGCCAAGAAGATTCCTTGTATTTTCACTTATTAAAATATCGACATTAAACTTTCTTGTTAGAGCTTCCATCCTTGCACCAAGATTAACCTCACTGCCAATTACAGTATAATCCATAATTTTGCTGGATCCCATATTGCCAACAACCATCTCTCCTGAGTTAATCCCTATTCCCATACACATCAGCTCAATTTCGCGCTTTTTCCACTCATAATGCAGTTTTTTCATCTCTGAAACCATCTCTAAAGCTGCTATTACAGCCCTTTCTGCATGATCTTCCTGCCGCTCTTTGGAAGGAGCTCCAAAAAAAGCAACAATCTGATCTCCAACATATTTGTCAAGAGTCCCCCCCCATTTCATAATTACCGCCGTCATCCTATCCATAATTTCATTCAGAAGGCTAACAATGCTTTCCGGAGACCTGTTCTCACAATACGTTGTAAATCCTCGTATATCTGAGAATAGTACTGATAAAGTTTTGCGTTCACCGCCAAGTTTCAGTCTGGATGGATCTTCCAGAATTTCAGTCATAACATTGTCAGGCAAATAATGTTTAAACGCATTTTTTATCCATCTCTTTTCTTTTTCTTCAGCCAGAAATCTGTAAAATGTCACAATTGAAAAACTCAGTAATATTGCAAGCAGCGGTGAAATCATAGAAAGCCAGAAACTTGCAAAAATAAAAAGCCAAATCCCTAATCCAATAAAAAGAACCAGTAAAAAGCAAGTTCCAAGCAATGCCAGAAACTTCCGCAAAAAACCGGCAATAAATCCGGAAAACACAGAAACCAGTAAAATTAATACAACCTGAGATAAAGGTGAAATTTTTCTGATGAAATCTTTAAGGAGAATTGTATTTACTGCGTTCAAATGCACTTCAACTAAAGCTGCATTTGATGAAAGAGAAGTTGAACCAGTATCGGTACCTCTAGTTGTTAAAAGGCCTATGATCACAAGTTTTCCTAGAAAATCTTTTGGATCTAAAACTTCCTTTTTCAATCTTCCTTGAATATTACCAACTTGTAAAAACTGAATATAGCTATACGCAGGAAAATCCTTTATCTGTCCTCTATAATTGATAAGCATGTATCCTGAAGAATTTACAGGAATAACCGCTTCTCCTCCCGAATAATTAAACATTAACAAACCAGAATCTAAATTCAGGGTGACATCACCCGGTTTTACGTCATAATAATCCAGAACGATGCGAAGAGGAAACGTTGGATACAAATCGTTTTTATACCTAATAACCATTGGAACCTTGCGAACTACTCCATCCAGATCTCTTGACGCATTAAGAAAAGCAAATTCCGAAACCTTTAACAATTCCGAAAATGGGAGCAACGGATCATGTGCTTGAGGCAAATCATCTAAACTTCCTGATACCTTACCTATTCTGGTTGTTTCTTTCAAAGTATCAGGGATATCCTTTATTTCATCGGCAGCATAATCCATTGTCTTAAAGTCATCAATTCTGACAGAAGCTCCTAATACCAGATGATCAAAAAGGGATGCTTGTGAAACCATTGCCAAATCTCCCTCAAGATCCTTTTTATCCCTTTCAACAAACAGTAAATCAAAACCAACAACCGAAGGAGGGAATTTAGAAAGAGCATTTAAAAAAGCAGCATGAACTTTTCTGGGCCATGGCCATTTACCCAAAATTTTTCTTGCAAAGTCATCGATACCAATCAGTTGTATTGATTCATGAAACGGACCCCTGGAACGCAAACGGAAGCATGCATCCAAAGAACGCAGTTCAAAACTCTTCATTAGGTCGGTTCTGGCAAATAAGATGACAGATGAAGATACTAAGAGGCTTAACAAAAAAACACTAATTATTTTTCTAAACGTTTTCCCGCGCATAAATATACAAGACCATTTTAAAATTTAATTTTCTGAAGCAGCCGTTGTTATTTTTATAACGGGCAACAAAATGCAAATTGTCACAAGCAAAAAAACAGCAAAAATGAACAACAAACAATATTTTTACGTATATACTTATAAAATAATAACTTATAATCATCTAATATAATAAAACATTTTTTATTAATCTAAGAATAATTGATTGCTAATAGGATAATAGGAGAAGATATCATGTTCAAAAACATAATTCTTAAATCAGTTTTCTTTCTGATTATCTTTACTGCAGGAACACTGTTTATTTCGACTAGCCTGGCTTCCAGATCAGCCACTGTAACAGCAGTTGTCGGAAATGTTGAGATTCTTCAGCAAAATCAAACTAAATGGACTCTGGCAAAGACTGACCAGGAAGTATTTGAAGGATCAAAAATACGCACCCACTCAAATTCATATTGTGAAGTAATGATAAGTAAAGGAAATACTTTCCGCATAAAAGAAAACTCTCTAGTATCAACCGAAAGTTTGTGGAACCCGCAAAAAAATCATGATAACAAGGTTGTTCGGGTAGTTACCTTTAAACTGGAAGATGGCTATCTCTTGGCAAAACTGGATAATCTTCCAAAAGATGTTCGATTTAATATTGAAACACCTGTATCAATAGCCGGAGCCAGCGGAACAGTGTATTCAGTCAGTGTATCAGAAAAAAATTATGGGAAATCTGTTGTTTCGGTTTTAAGCAAAAAAGTAATTGTTTCATCAGTTAATAACCCTGAAAAAAACATAATGGTTAACGCTTACAAACGTGTTGAATCTGCCCCCTGGCAAACCGCAATTCTTAGCGGCAGAGGTACAGGAATCCTTTCCAAGGCAATTCTCGGGAAAATGGCGGTTCAGGATGCTCAAAGAGGAACCTGGATTGAAGCATCAGCTTCAGGTCCTGATAAGAAGTCAGCAACACTTTCTGCTATATCTCGTCTGTCAAGACAGTTTCTGTCACTGAAAACAAGCAAAGATAAAACTCTTCTGGACAAGCTGGATGATTTCCCTGAACACTCTGAACCCTTTTATCGTACTCTTTCAAAAGCCGAATTAAAGGGCATTACCGAAAAAGCTGACGGAACAGTTGAAGTAACAGTACGAGAAAAAATTCGCAAAATAGAAGAAGTAATGGGAGTATCCTTCATGGATATATTTGCAGATATATATCCAATACCCCTTGCTGAATACGGACAGAAATTCGGTCCGTTAGCTCGTGTAACAACCCGCAGAGCCGCACAAGTTGACGCACAGCGCAAACTGGCAGAAACAATTTATGGAACAGTTATTAAATCAGGAAGCACACTTCACGACATGACATTAAAAAATGATGTAATCACATCGACAGTTCAGGGAATCGTGCGCGGAGCTCAAGAACAAAAAACAACATATTATTCTGACGGATCTGTTGCAGTAACCATGGTAATCAAAGGCCAAACACTCCCAGGCAAGCTGAAAATTGTTGCAGGAGACGTTTTTGGACAAAATTACCTATCATCACCTGAAGTAATAGAATTTGAAAACTTTGAGGGTTTCATGGATGCTGAGGCACAAAAATAGGTAATAATGTTTCTTTTTTTAAGATTTCTTTTAGCACATTTTATAGCGGATTTTCCACTCCAAACAGATTTTGTATATCGCTCAAAGCGTATGAATAAATGGGGGGGATTGCTTCATGGCACAATACTAGCCTTGTGCATGGCCGCTTTGTCCTTCCCTTTCTGGGATTATTTTCAGTTATGGGCATTTATTGCTTTTGTATGCGGTACACACATAATTCTTGATTGGAAGAAAAACTCCATTAAAGATGAATCAAAAGTTTTCAAATCTCTGATGCTATTTATATTTGATCAAATTTTTCATATAACAATAATTTCTCTGGTTTTTCTAACACCTTTAACATCTATAACACCTCTTCCTTCAAGTAACTCTCCTGCGTTATTTTCAATTTACTTTGATAATGTTATTATAAGCCAGGCAATTGTATTTGTAGTAGTTGTCTTTGGGGGAATGCTTGCAATCTATTTCTGCGAACAAAAGATATTTCCGATCAAGCCCAGGAAACAGCTTCTTCAGTCACCCGAAAAAACTTACGGCATAGTTGAGCGAAGCTTGTTTTTTATTATCCTGTGTAAAGGTGGATTAGCTCTTCTATTAATTCCTGCACTTGTTGTTTTACGTATATTTTATATCTCAAGAGAACTGAAAAAATTCAAATTGAAACGCTTTAAGCCATCGTTTCTTGCTACGATATATGGTTTGATTATTACATTATCGGGATGGATTTTTTTAAAAGCATTTATTAAGCTTGCTATAGTTAATTAGCCGAAGTAGTTGAAGAAAAAAAAAACCGCCCCAACCTAATGAAGCGGTCTTTTATATTACTATCAATAAAACATCATTACTGAATCACAAATTTCAGGATATCACCACGTTCACCACCCGTACCTTCGACAACATTGGCAATGGAAAACTTTTCCTGAACAACACTTGCCTGTATTCTACCTATTTTTGATGTTTCAAAACCGAGGCTCATACCAGACTCAGGATCAACAAGTTCTTCGCCTTTACTGAACACATCAAAAACATCGCCCGATCTGATACCTGCTCTTGAACCTGCATTAATATAAGCTTTACCATCAGGTGTGGCCTTAATTACATATCCCTGCCACGGCACATTGTTCATTCTGGCAGTAATAAAAAAAACTGCTTTATCAATAGCCATCTGACACGCTGTACCCAAAGGCGTCTTTTTAAACTGATTTCCACCAAAGCCAAAGTCGCTATTTGCATAACTAAATGACATACCGCCTGCTTCTGCAGTTCCCTCACATCTTTGAGAATCCAGGACCTGACCGGTAGTAGTATCATATAAACGAACATTGACAGCAACATGAGCACTTGAAGATTTTCCGCCAATAGTAAAACCTTTCACAGTAAAACCACCACCACCACCTTTATTATGAGAAAACTCTGTTACAGCTCCGCTAATCAAAATCTGGGCTTTAATAATCTTACCGATTTTAGCAGCATTACCCCCAGCCGTTCTTCCGCTAACTCCAAAATCCTGTTCTGCTAAAACACGTTCAATCTCCTGACGCTCTACGACAATAAATCGACCTGAAGCAATCAGTGAAGTTGTAAGCATTTCAGCCATTCCGGATCCTAATTCCCAGTTAGACCACGAACCAGCCTTATTTTCAAAATCAGCTACCGCAACAGTCTTTTTAGGGCCTGATGGGGCAGGTACAGCTGCCACAGGAACAGGACCAATCGGTTCTGCTTTTACCACACGACCTCTTCTGGCAAATGCAGTGTCATTAGTCCCAATAACAACCATAAAAACCAGAAAAGGCATAATACTAAAAAAAACCTTTTTCATTATTCAAACTCCTTTCTCAATCCTAAAACAAATCAACGAGGACCACCCGCTGCAAGGTCCGAAACGAAACGGACATCAATCCGGTTCTGAGTTTTCCCTGTAACCATAAGGGAAACACCGGGTAATTCCTCTAATGTAGCATCAAAATCGCTCCAAATAGCTCCATCTACAGTAACATCTAAAATTAAAACATTATTCGTAAACTCTCTTTCATTTACGTTTGATATCCCACGGATTGACTGAAGAGCTCTTTTCAAATCTCTTTTACGGGTAGCAGTAGCACCTTCCGCCACTATCTGAACAGTAACGGTATTAAAAGCCTCACTCCTTAAACTCTCCATAACCTGTGTTAAAGCCTTTTTAGCTAGTACAGTACCGGCAGCACGTATAGCCTTTTTAGCAGTTGGAATTCTGCCTCCGCCCCGTTCAGTCATATCAACACTATCAGAAGCCACGACTTTAGCTGTATCTGTTTTAACAGCACGGAACGAAACCTGTGCGCCATATGCAAACACTGAAACACCATAAGGCCTTGATGTATCAACCAAATCGGCTGCAGCCTGGCCTACTATTACTACAGCAGCTCCAAAACGGCGACCAAGCGCAGCAGCTTTTCTGGGATCAGCATAACTCAAGGTTGCATCACGATCCTTGATCATATCCATTTGAGATTTGTCAACCAATTCAAAATCATTTTTTAAAAACAATTTTTCAAACTCAGTCTGAACAACATTTCCCGGCTGTTCAAGACCGTCAATTGTTTCATTAAAAAGAATCATCGCTTTTGGATTATTAGTTCTGGATAAAATCAATCTGTTTGCTTTAATGTCTTCTATCATACGCCCAAGCGCAACTGTTGCACGGATACGAATTTTATAAACTCCACCTGCTCCCTTATTATCATCAATAACCTCATAATTTTTGATATAACCTTTAACTTGAGAAAATACTACATCATCCTGAAGCTGAAAATTTCTAACAAATGTTTCTGATTCAATTTCGGCACCAACGCCTGTTTCAATAGCTCTTCTAAGCGAACGATTCACAGCTTCATCCCTGGCTTTTAAAGAATCCCCTTCCGCAAGACCTTCTGCTTCAACAATTTTTTCACTGACTGCAGCGGAAAGCGTGCCGGTCAGAGCGAAAGCAATCAGAATGGCAAATAAGATCATTCCTGTCCGGCTTTTCATGTCAATTTACCTCCTTAAATAGGCGTTACGCCTCAAATTTATTTTTGGATTTTTAAAATTGTTTTAAAGGAACCGGAGAGGAACAACCCCTCCGGTTCCTATTTATTTCACATCATATTCTACTGAACAACCATTTCCTCTACAACAACTCTTTCCACAACTGTCTCTCTTTGGACAGGGCACGATTCACAACCTGCAGAAAAAGCAGCTAACAAACCTACTAAACCAATCAATGCAAAAATTGAACCCAGTTTCATTAAATACCTCCGTTTTAGTTGATTACATCCTATATCTCTTTATCCTCTCCCATAAAACAGCAAGAGGCGCCTGAACCGTTACTTCCACACTTCCGTCAGAAAGATAACGTGGTTCGCCAACGGATACACCTGCAAGAAAAGTTGAAACCTGCGTGTTCACTTCGTCATTTAGAACTGCGAAATCTCTCACAGTTGTATTTGCATCAATATACACACCATATACCATCTCTGTTAGATTTCTCTTAGCATCAAGTTCCGCGGCACGTGCAGCCATAAGTCTTGCTTCTGTCCCTATCATTCCCTCTGCCGGAATACCCGTTCCTACGGCAGTAACTATTTCAGAAGCCCAGGCTGGTGCACTTGCTACCGGAACTGGAGCTGGTACCGGGGCCATTATCATCGGCTGACGCATGTATTTTGGAGGTACTGTTCCATTGCCTGATGCTTTTATGATCTTGGTAGGACTAACTTTAATAATATTCTCGAAATTGATTTCACTCCAGTGAGCATGTACCCATCTGCGACCATAACGTTGAACATACCATTCGCGAATCTTTACTAACTCTTTAACAACCGTCTGAACGGCAACACTAACTCTACACTCAACAATTGCATCCGGAAGATAAATGTAAGGTCCGTCCATCTGAACGCCTTTGAGAAAAGTATCCAACTGAGTCTGAATCTGATCACTTTCAGCAACAAAATCTCTTACATAAGTGTTTCCTGAAATTCTCAAACCCTTAACCGTTTCAGCCAAATTTCTATAGGCATCCACTTTTGCTGCTCTCTGAGCCATAAGGCGCCCTCTGGCTGTAACATTTTCCCACCCGTGAATACCAGTAGTAGGTGAAGCCATTGTCTGCGCTCTTAATTGAGCAGGCTGAGGAATATCCATAGCCATTGGTACTTCACGCGGAACACCTGTTCCGGTTGCACGAATAACTTTTATCTTGTTGTACTGTACCATCTGGTCATACGCAATCGTATAAACCGTGCGCCAGCGACGTTTCTGTTTGTAAATTCTCTGTAGTGCTTCAACTACCTGCTTTATAGTAAGTTCAACATCCACCTCACATGTACCGTCATCGTAATAACGAGGCATGCCCACAATCTTAGCACCTTTTAAAAATGTATCAAACGAAGTTCTTACTTCATCACTTTCAGCAACAAAATCTCTTACATACGTATCTGAAGTAATTCTCAAACCCTTAACCATTTCGGCCAATTTTCTGTAAGCATCTACCTGTGCCGCACGCTTCGCCAAAAGTTTCTGCTGTCCTGGAGTCAAAGCCATTGTCTTCGGCACAAGCACCAGAGAACAAAACATAGTAAGAAGAACCGCTACACCAATTACCGTCAATTTCTTTTTCATTAATTCTCTCCTTCTTTTTTCAACCTTTGTAAAGTTTTAACCATTCATTTTTTGAAATTTCATGTGTTTGTTTTTTTACAGTATACTCCTTTCCTTTATCCTTAACAGAATAATTCGCAGCTTTAACTGAAGCGGGTAACGGCTTATTGCCAGGCAACATACGAACATTCAAAGCAAGGTCAAGTTCTACGCTGCCATCTGAATAATAGCGATATTCCCTAATCTGAACACCATTTATATATCCATCTGACTGAATAACACCGCTACCTTTGTAAAGATTACTCTCCATTGATCCAACAGCACGAAGAAGATTTTTGTAAGCATCTACTCTTGCTGCCCGCTCAGCCAAAAGACGTTTTTGCGGTGCAGAAAGAGCTCTGCGGGGAGGTTTGCCTAAACCGGTGACAATTACTCTGGCTTTATAGTATTCTGGTACAGAAGTTCCATTCTCAATAACAGTCACAGAAGCCCTTTGGGCAGCCAAACCATTATTGACTGGACCGGCAATTATGACGCTCATACAAACAAGAACGAAAAATAAATGTACCTGTAAATTCATAATGATGTTTCGCTTAATTGATAATATTGAGGTAATCCTCTGAGAAATCATTTTACTAGCTCTCCCATGCTGGTCAAGTTTTTTTAGTACAAATTGCCTAATTGACTGTTTAAATACTCCTTCAATAACAAACAACGCCATGATCATAATATGACCTTCTTGGTCTATATCTTCGATAATATGGTCTGTAATAAGGACGATACGGACTATAATTTCTATATGGTCTGTAATAAGGACCATACACTGGAGCCGGTGCTGGGGCATAATATCTTGGATAGTAGTATCCCCCTCGAGGATAACCATACACAGCATCAGCAACTACAGATGCGCCGACAACTCCTGTAAGAATCTTACCGGCTGTTGCCCATTCTCTTTCTCCTGCTTCTGCCGTCCCTGCTGTAAAAAACGCAACAGCAAAAATGACAAGAAGTACAAAAACTGTCTTTCTCATGATAATTCTCCTTTACAATTAATTTTTCAATTTTATTCTTTATTTGTTTCGAACTTAAAAACAGATAGATCAATTTGCGTGCCACTTTTATTTCAACTTAAACAGATAATATTCATCTTTATTTTTGCTCCGCTACGGAACAGCTATGCTCCATTTCGTCACATCAAAACTCCTTGCTATTTATTTAACTTCCATACATAATTGCAATTGTTTTCAATAGTTGATACGTTCAATCAAACAAAACTATTCATCTGACATAAATATTTTTTTGAATGCTTATGAAATTTGATAATTTAAATCCTAATTTTCTTGAAAACATTGGTCCTGAAGGCCTTTCAAACCTTATACAGATCAGTACCTCTATCAATTCTTCACTTGATTTGGATGAAGTTCTTGCTCAGGTCATGGACCTTACTAACGAACTTTTAAATGCAGAAGCCAGTTCCCTTCTTCTACTTAAGGGACCTGACAATAAGTTGATATTCACTACTACTACTGGCAAAAAAGCTCAGGAAATCAAGGAATTCACTCTCGATATGGGTCAAGGAATAGCAGGCTGGGTAGCACATAATGGAAAGCCTCTTATTGTTCCTGAAGTCATGAACGATCCTAGACACTATAGAGAACCTGGCGAAGTAATGGGATTTGAAACCCGCTCACTGATTTGTGTTCCAATGAAAGTTAAAGATGCAGTAATTGGTGTTATTGAGGTTATGAACCGCCAGGGCCCAGAACCTTTCTCGGCTGATGATCTGCCTCTTCTTACGGCTATCGCTAACCAGGCCGCAATTGCCGTACAAAATGCACAAGTACACTCCGAACTACGAAAAAGAACTGATGAACTACGCAGCGAAATTGTTCCCGATATCATTGGTAATTCCCCTGAAATGATCAAAATTTATGCAATAGTTGAAAAAGTTGCGAAAGGAGACTCTACACTGCTTATCCGTGGAAAAAGCGGGACAGGGAAAGAACTTCTGGCGCGCGCAATCCACATAAAAAGCCCAAAAAAAAACCGTCCTTTTGTAAGTGTAACATGCTCAATATTAAGTCAAACGTTACTTGAAAGTGAATTGTTTGGACATGAAAAAGGTGCCTATACCGGCGCAGATTCACAAAAAATAGGACGATTTGAATTTGCCAATGGAGGCACGCTGTTCCTTGATGAAATAGGTACATTGTCCCAGGAAACTCAAATCCGTCTTCTAAGGGTTTTACAGGATAAAGAATTTGAACGTGTTGGCGGTACGGAAACAATAAAAGTTGATGTTAGAATAATGGCTGCGACAAACGAAGATCTTGAAAAAGCAATTGAAGAAGGCAAATTCAGAGAAGATCTTTATTACCGTTTAAAAGTGATTGAGATCTCTTTACCGGACCTGAAAAACCGGCCTGAAGACATATTACCTCTTGCTGAATTCTACCTTAAAAAAATGGCTGAAAAAGCCGGCAGAGAAATTAATGGATTTGCACCGGAAACAATAAAACTAATAAAAGCATATCCATGGCCGGGAAATGTCAGGGAACTTAAAAACACCATTGAAAGAACAGTTGTACTTGGCAATGATAAAATAATCGGCATTGAAGATCTTCCGGAAGAAATAAGATATCTTAAAACCCGCAACAGTAAAAAAGATGCAAGGGATCTTTCTCTGACGGCAGCAGAAAAAGAACACATACTGTACGTTCTTGAACAGACAAACTGGAATAAAAGTAAGGCAGCAGGACTTCTTAACATCTCACGAAATCGTCTCGACAGAAAGTTGGCAACATACAACATAGATAATCCGATATTCTGACCGTATTCTTCCTGCACTTTATTCCACAGTTACACTTTTCGCAAGATTTCTTGGCTTGTCAATATCGCACCCTCGTTCGCAAGCAACATAATATGCTAGTAACTGTAAAGGGACAACATTAAGTAAAGGCGAAAGCTCCTCCATAGCTTCAGGTACCTCAATCACATTATGCGCAATTTCTCTAACAATCGAATCTCCATTATTTGCAATTGCGATAACCTGGCCATTACGAGCCTCTACTTCACGTATGTTCGAAATCATTTTCTCGTAGGTTTTCCCTTTTGTGCAAATGCAAATGACTGGATAATTGTCTTCAATAAGAGCAATTGGACCATGTTTCATCTCTCCGGCCGCATACCCTTCAGCATGCATATATGATATTTCCTTAATCTTTAAAGCACCCTCCATGGCATTAGGATAATTAAAGTTTCTACCTATATAAAGAGCACTTTCCGCTTTATAAAAACTCTTAGCGCATTTTCTGATATCCGCTTCATGTTCAAGAATTTTGCTAATCTTTCCCGGAATATTCTTTAACTCATCAAGAATACCGGATGCAAACCCTGAACTAATATCCCCGCGCATTTCACCAAGATAAATAGCAAAAAGATAAAAAGCGGTAAGCTGAGTCACATACGCTTTGGTAGATGCCACACCTATTTCCGGCCCGGCATAAGTATAAAGAACCCAGTCACTTTCCCTGGAAATAGTGCTTCCAACAACGTTGACTATAGAAAGAACCTTACAACCGTTCTCCCTTGCCATACGTAAACTTGCTAAAGTATCAGCAGTTTCTCCTGACTGACTAACAGCAATAACTAGCGAATCCGACTGAAGTTTAGGATCCGAGTACCTGAATTCGCTGGCCAGCTCAATCTCAACAGGTATAGAAGTCAATCTCTCAAGAATGTATTTACCTGTATAACCTGCATAAAAAGCAGTCCCACAAGACACAATATAAATCCTTCGCAATTTTCTAGCCTGCTGAGGATAAAACTCCATATCATCGAACGTAACGGTCTTACCCTTTGGCCCTATCCGATCAATAATTGTATTCTCAACAGCTTTGGGCTGTTCAAAAATTTCCTTAAGCATGAACTTCTCATAACCGCCCTTTTCCGCTTCTTCAATACTCCAGTTCACTTCGCAAGGAACCTTGTTTACAGGGTTCCCATTAAGGTCAAATACTTTAACGCTGTCCTTTTTGACAATAGCAACTTCTCCGTCTTCAAGATATATCACCTTACGTGTGCGATCCATAATTGCAGGAACATCACTTGCAATATAATTTTCATTTTCACCAATTCCTATAATGAGAGGACTGCCATGTCTGGCAGCAATGATCCTGTCTGGAAAATCTCTGTGAACAATTCCCAAAGCGTAACTTCCTCTGACGGATGAAACCACTCTACGTACAGCTTCATGCAAAGAAACTTCACCTTTTGAAAATTCGTCACCAATTAAATGAGCTATAATCTCCGAATCAGTTTCTGAAAGGAATCTGTGACCCTTTTTTACAAGCGACTGAGAAAGCTCCCTGTAATTCTCAATAATTCCGTTATGAACAAGCCAAACTGAACCAGATGCATCCCCATGAGGATGTGAGTTAACATCAGATGGCCTCCCATGAGTAGCCCATCTGGTATGGCCTACCCCTACACACCCTTTAATTGCTCTATCATGCACCGGACCAACAAGATTATACAAACGGCCCTCTTTCTTAATAACATCAAAACGCCCGTCTTCCTCAATCAAAACAATACCCGCAGAATCGTATCCCCGGTATTCAAGACGTGAAAGCCCTTTGAGAAGGATATCACCAACATCATTTCCACCAATATAACCTATAATTCCGCACATGCCTCTAAACCCTTTCAGTTAGTCTTTTCGAAAACAAATCTGCCGCCTATCATAGTTTTACCAACATTAAGATTTTCATCCAAAAAAACCATATCAGCCTCATACCCGTCATCAAGAAATCCAATGCTGTCACTCATCCCCAAAAGCTTTGAAGGATTCTCGGAAGTCAATTTTACAGCATCAGTCAATGATACTCCAACTATATTAACTATATTCCTAAAAGCTTCTCCCATGCTGAGATGAGAACCGGCTAAAGCACCCTTTTTAGTCCTTAGCACTTTTCTATCTTTAACTTCATTACTTAACATCTGAACACAATCAGAAGAAACAATCACTCTTTCAACCCCCATTATATTAATTATAATTTCTACTACAGAAAAATCCAGGTGAAAACCATCCGCAATCAGCTCTACATATACATTTTTATCTAAAAAAGCAGCTCCAATAATACCAGGATCACGATGATGAAAAGGTCGCATTCTGTTAAAAATATGTGTTAGACAACTTACACCTGATTTAAAATTTTTCATTGCCTCGGGAAAAGATGCATTAGAATGTCCTGCTGAAACAACTATTTTATTTTTTATTAGTTCAGTAATAATGTTCCTCGATCCCTTGAGTTCAGGTGCTAAAGTCATCATTTTTAATGAATTATTAAACTCTTTCATAAGAAACACAAAAAACTCAATATCAGTCTCCTTAATAAAATCTCCTCTTTGAGCACCTGCCATTTTTGGATTAAGAAAAGGACCTTCCAGATGGACTCCAACAGGTTTTGCTCCTTCTGAAATATTTTCCAGGGCTTCCTTAAAATGCACGCTTGCTTTGCTATAGTCCTCTTTTGATGAAGTAGAAAAAGTAGCCAGAAATGAAGTTGTACCACCCTTAACATGTTCATTTGCAGCACACATAACAGGATTATCAGGCAAATAATCAGGAGTATCCCCATGAAGATGCAAATCAACAAAACCTGGAACAATAATATATCCGGACGCATCAAGGCAATTAGTACCTGAACAAATATTACCCTGCCTAACGGATGCAATCTTGCCGTCTCGGACAACTATTACCCCTTCATTCAGTATACCTCTTCCATCAACAATTTTTGCTCCTGAAATCAATAATTCATCAAACATTATTTATTCCTTTGAAAATAAAAAAATACATTTGTATTAATATAAATTTAACATCTTCTTAATTAATCACAAAAACAAACCATCCAAATCAAAAGGACTCTTTCCGAAAATCCTTTGATGTTCTTTCATAGCAAATCTGTCTGTCATGCCTGCTATATAATCACATACAACTTGCTGTACAGGTATACCTTTTGTTTTGCGCCATGTAGTTTCATTGAGTCTTTTGGGATTTTCAATATAATACTTAAACAAATCACAAATAATAATCTGTGCCTTGGCACTTACAAGTTCAACAGAAGAATTTAAATATAGATTTTTCAAAAGAAAAGTTTGAAGCTCTTCTATTAAAAACTTTATTTCTTTTGAAAAAGAAATAATTCTTGAAGGTGCCTTCCTAACATCTTCTACGGATTTTATATTATATCTTTCTAATTGTCCGGAAGTCATCTTTAAAACATCAGTTACAAGTCTGTCAATCATAGATCTGATAACAGAATAAATTATCACTTCTTGGTCAGCTCCTGAATAGTCTGATTTTACTCCGCGATAAGACTCATTCCATAAACTCAAATTATATAATGACTCTTTCTCTAAAAGTCCTGAAAGAATACCATCATCAAGATCATGCGTATTGAAGGCAATCATATCTGAAACCTCAACTGCCTGAGCTTCCAATGTAGGGTGATTATGGGGATCAAGTTCTGAACTTGCGGGGCGGTCGTAACTTGTCTGATGTTTTATTATCCCCTCACGTACCTCCCATGAAAGATTTAATCCTGAAAAGTGAGGATACTTCTTTTCAAGCATTTCCACAACACGCAAGCTTTGTCTGTTATGTTCAAAGCCTCCAAAATCCTTCATAAGGTGATTAAGAGCATGCTCACCGCAATGTCCAAATGGTGCATGTCCCACATCGTGCGCAAGAGCAATAGCTTCAGTTAAATCCTCATTTAGTCCCAATGCCCGTGCTATATTCCGGGCAATCTGAGCTACTTCTATTGTGTGAGTCAGGCGTGTCCTGTAATGATCTCCTTCATGGTTAATAAAAACCTGCGTTTTGTATTCAAGACGACGAAAAGCCCTGCAATGAATAATACGGTCCCTATCCCTTTGGAAAATTGTTCTTACAGGATGAAGCTTTTCTTTGTGCAAACGGCCACGGCTATCTCTGGATGTCTGAGCATACGACACAAGAAAACCTGCTTCTTTTTCCTGATACTCCTGACGTGTTTCAACTAAACTATTCATTCAGCGTATGTCTCCGTCCTGATATATCTGCCTGCACAGCCCTTAATTAATTTACCAAGAGAATCTATCGACTCATCAGCAGTCTTAACTACCTCATTGTGACTTACTTTATGCCCACTTTTATGCACGTTGGTAACACAACAAAAAGCCAGAACATCTATTCCAAGATAACGTGTCATCATAACCTCTGAAACCAGGGACATCCCCACAACGTCACCGCCTAACCTATTAATCATACTTATTTCAGCCGGAGTTTCATAACATGGGCCTGCAACCCCAGCATATACACATTGACGCAAATCAAAACCTTGTCCATGAGCTTCTTTCCAGGCACAATTTATCAATTCAGGGCTATAAGCATTTGTCATATCAATAAACCGCTCTTTTCCCCATCTTTCACCAATACCCCTAAGAGGTGCATAGCCCGTTAAATTCAAATGATCCTTAATTACTACTATCTCCCCGGCATATAGATCCTCACAAATACCTCCAACAGCACATGTAAATATAATTAGTCTGGCTCCGAGATCTGCCATAATTTTTACCGGCATCAAGATTTCAGGAAAACTTAAAC
>JAVCCS010000280.1 GCA_030765365.1 Candidatus Theseobacter exili | reverse complement strand
AGCAATATCAGGTTCTGCCGGATTATCTTCTACACTGGCTGCTGTTGAAAAAGGCAGAAAAATTTTACTTGCAAACAAGGAAGTTCTTGTAATGGCGGGTGGTTTTTTTAAAGAACAGGCATTTCGTTATAAAGCTGAAGTAATACCGGTTGATAGCGAACACAGCGCTATATTCCAGTGTTTACAAGCATCATCTGCTAAAGAGGTTGAGAAACTTATATTAACTGCATCTGGAGGCCCTTTTCTCAGGACTTCTTTAAATGAACTAACAAATGTAAGTCCTGAAATGGCTTTAGATCATCCTAAATGGAGTATGGGAAGGAAAATCAGTATTGATTCAGCGACAATGATGAATAAAGGTTTGGAAATAATAGAAGCAAGGTGGTTGTTTGATATGACTCCTGAGAAGATTGATGTAGTTGTTCATCCGCAAAGTATTGTTCATTCGATGGTACAGTTTGTTGATGCGTCTATAATCGCTCAAATGAGTATTCCTGATATGAAAATACCAATAATGTATGCTTTAACTTATCCAGAACGGAATTATAGTTCTTTTGAGCGTGTTGATTTTTCAAAAACAAACGTTCTTGAGTTTGAGCCTCCTGATACCAGACGATTTCCGGCTTTAGAATTTGCTAAAAAGGCTTTGTCGGAACCTGAAAGTATGGCTATTGTACTTAATGCTGCCAATGAAATAGCAGTAGCTGCATTTCTTTCCGGAAAAATAGGTTTTCTGCAAATTATGGAAGTAGTTGAACATGTTATGGGGCTACATAAACCATTTGAAATACACGGTCTTGATGATGTGCACGAACACGATATCTGGGCCAGAAAGGTAACAGAGTCATGGATTTCATCTTGAAAATAGTTTTCAACGTGTTTATTCCTCTTTTTGCTTTAGGAATTGTAGTTTTTGTTCATGAACTGGGGCATTTTGTTGTTGCACGCAGAAATGGGATTACTGTTGAAGTTTTTTCTGTTGGATTTGGTCCTAGAATAACAGGATTTAATAAGAAGGGGACAGATTACAGGATTTCTCTTATACCTTTTGGAGGTTATGTGAAGTTTTTTGGTGATGATATAGAAGATGAGAAAGCAAGGTCTCTTTCCGGAGGTTTTTATGCAGCAAGTCCATTTATAAGGACTAAAGCCTGCGTAGCAGGGCCTGCTATGAATATTCTTTTTGGATTTTTATTATATTGCGTTGTTGCAATAACAGGAAAACCGGTTCTTACTACTGAATTAACTACAGTAGTGGGAGGCCTTCCGGATAATTCACCGGCTATGAACGCAGGAATGATGGCAGGTGACAGGATTCTTTCAATTAGTGGAAGAAAGGTTTCATCCTGGAAAGAAGTAGTCAATTCAATTGTTCTTTCTTCTGAAGAGACACTGGATATTCGCTTTGAACGTGATGCAATTACTAAAAATTTATTAATTACTCCAATAATGGATGAAAAGTTTGGCGTAAGAAGAATTGGTATTCTTCCTATGGAAAAAATTGCTGTTTGGAAGGTTCTCGAAAAATCACCTGCTGAAAAAGCCGGGCTAAAGAAGGGAGACCAGATAGTTAGCCTGAATGGTAAACAAGTGACTCAATGGGATTCCCTTTTAAAAGAAGTTGCAGATTCACAAGGCAAAATTCTTTCAATTGGGATAATAAGGGATGGAAGAGAATTGAAACTTGACGTTATTCCTCAGATGAACGCAGAAATAGGCAGAGTAACAATCGGGTTTATACGTCATTATGAATTTGAATTAATGCACCCGAATCCATTTAAAGAGGTATGGAATGATATCAGGAATATATTTATGACGCTGAGAGCATTAATTATGAAGAAGGTTTCTGCAAAAGGTTTGGCTGGTCCTGTCGGTATCATTCAAATTATGGGGCAATATGCAAGTATAGGTTTTATCTATTTTATTTCGGTTTTAGCTATGATAAGCATAAATCTAGGTATAATTAATTTGTTTCCTATTCCGGTTTTAGATGGGGGACATATTCTTTTAAATTCTGTTGAGCAACTAAGAGGAAAGGCTCTCGGGAAAAGGACAATGGCAGTAATCCAGAATATTTTTGTTGTTTTGTTAATTGGTTTAATACTACTAGTAACTTATAACGATGTTTTGCGTTGGGTTAAGCCGTGGTTTAGTAAAGAAAAGGTTGAAGAAAAAGTGGATGTAAATAAATGACAATGAGGAGTTAAATCGTGCGCTGGAGCAAGACTTTTATTGCAACGTTAAGGGAAGACCCGCAGGAGGCTGAAATTGAAAGTCACCGCCTTATGCTGAGAGCAGGAATGATCCAGAAACTTTCTGCCGGGCTATATACATTTTTACCAATTGGGCTAAAGGTGCTTAGGAAAGTTGCTGCCATTGTTCGTGATGAAATGGATAAAGCTGGCGCTATTGAACTTCGGATGCCTATTCTTCAGCCAGAACAGATTTGGGAAAAGAGTGGAAGGCTTAATCTTATGGGTGAGCTCATGATGAAGACCGAGGACCGTAACGGAAGACGTTTTGTCTTGGGGCCTACACATGAAGAGATTATCACGGATTTTGTTTCAAGGAGAATTCGTTCCTACAAAGATCTTCCAAAGAATTTTTACCAGATTCAGACTAAGTTTAGAGATGAAATAAGGCCTCGCTTTGGTTTGATTCGTGCAAAAGAGTTCATAATGAAAGATGGTTACAGCTTTAGTGTAAATGAAGAGAATGCCAAAGTAATATATAAAGAAATGTATGAAGCATATGGGCGTATTTTCTCGCGTTGTGGACTTAAAACAGAGGTTGTTGAAGCTTCTACCGGAGTTATGGGAGGAAATGTTAGTCACGAGTTCATGGCAATTGCTGATACAGGTGAAGATGTAATAGTTTCTTCTAAAGGAGGTCCTGTAGCTAATCGTGAACTTGCTGCAAGAATGCCGGGTCCGAATCCTGATGTTTCGGAAAAAGCCCTTAAGAAAGTCGATACACCTAATTTAAAGAGGGTTGAGGAACTTGCCGACTTTTTTAAAGTAAGTACTGACGCATTTATTAAAACATTGATATACAGTATTGGTGAGGATCAAACCATAGGTGTTCTTGTTCGTGGAGATTATGAGATAAACGAAACAAAACTGGCGATTTGCCTTGGTGTTTCTCAAGTATCATTGGCCTGTGACGAAACTATTGAACGAGTTACAGGAGCTCCCGTAGGTTTTGCAGGTCCGGTTGGGCTAAAGAAATTGCGTATAATAGCCGACGAAAGTGTAAGAGGTATCAAAGATGTAATTACAGGAGCTAATCAGGTAGATACACATTATCAACATGTTTCAGTTAACAGAGACTGTGAAATTGCAGAATATGCAGATCTGGCCTTTGCTATCCCCGGAGATGTTTGCCCGAAAACCGGAAAGGAGCTCTCTTTTAAACGAGGAATTGAAGTTGGTCAGGTTTTTATGCTGGGAACAAAATATTCAAAAAGTCTGGGCGCTACTTTTCTTGATGAAAACGGTAAAGATAAACCTGCAGTGATGGGGTGTTATGGTGTTGGTGTTTCAAGGACGATTGCGGCGTTTGTTGAGCAAAACAGTGACGAAGCTGGAATTACGTGGATTCCTGAGATTGCACCATACGAATTTTTAGTTTTGCCTATTAATACAAATGAAGAGCAGGTGATTAAGGTTTCTGAGGAGATTTATGAAAGTCTTTTGTCTCAAAATAAGGACGTTTTGTTGGATGATCGTAAAGAAAGTCCTGGTGTAAAGTTTAAGGATGCGGATTTAATTGGATTTCCGGTTCAAATAGTTATCGGAAAGCGTAACCTCATTGAAGGTCTTGTAGAAGTACGTTTGCGCAGAACACGCGAGTCCGTGAAAGTTCCATTAGAAAAAGCAATAGAAACGGCCCTTCAAATGTGCGAAAAAGCCGCAAAGATATCTTTCGTTAAATAACTTTTTTGGGGGAGTATATATGAGTAAGTATCTTACTTTAGAACAAAGCATAGAATTACACCAAAAACTGTTATCTCTCAAAAAAGAGATTGAAGATATCATTAATGTTTCTAATGAATCTGCAAAACCTGTCAATTTAGATGAGCCGATAGGTCGTATTTCCCGTATGGATGCTATTCAGGTGCAGAGTATTGCAAAGGCAACCAGAGAAAATCTTATTTTGAAATCCAAACAGGTCGATGCTTCTTTGGAGGATTATAGGAATGATCGTTATGGAATTTGCAGAATGTGTAGTAATACTATTGCATATACGAGGCTTAGTGCCAGGCCTGAATCGCCTTTTTGTCTAGATTGTCAATCTGCGATAGAAAAGAGAGCAAAGCGATAAGAGGTTTTTGAAAAATGCAAGTAACCGCACAGGTTATTCAAAAGCCTCTTAATTCTTCTTGCCTAACATTTAAAATATCTAATTAAAACTCTTTAAAAGGGTATAATGAAACAACTTCTTCAACTTAATAATATTCATGTATCTCATGGAGCTCAGGTGGTTTTAGACGAAGCGGATCTCACTGTTGCAGAAGGTCAGAAGATAGGAGTAATTGGACGTAATGGCTCAGGTAAGTCGACATTATGTAATATTATCACAGGTCATGAGAACAACTACAGCGGTACAGTGAATAAGAGCGCAAATCTTCATTCTGCTTATCTTGAACAGCATGATCCATATCAACTTGATGAAACCGTCATAGATTTTTTAAAGCGATATTCTAAACAGGAAGAATGGCAATGCGGGAAAATTGCCGCAAGGTTTCAGCTGAAAAAAGAACTCCTTACCACTAATATTGGAAAATTACCGGGAGGATACAGGACTCGTGTAAAACTGACTGCTATGTTAGTTGAAGAACCAAATTTTTTAATATTAGACGAGCCTTCAAATTACCTGGACTTGCGAACACTTATTTTGCTTGAGGAATTTTTGCTGAATTATCGAGGAGGTTTTCTTATTGTTTCTCATGACAGGGAATTTTTAAGGAAAACCTGTTTACATACACTTGAAATCGAAAAAGGGCGTTTTACAATTTATCCGGGCACTGTAGACCAGTTTTTGATATTTAAGGAAGAGCAAAAGACACAGGCGTTAAAATACAATAAGAACATTGAGATTAAACATAAACAGCTTCAGGAATTTGTTAACCGGTTTCAAGCCAAGGCATCTAAAGCAAGTCAAGCACGATCTAAGCAGAAGCAGATTGAAAATCTTAAAACCATTGACATAGGGCATCCTTTAGATAATGTGCGCATTAAAATTCCACCTGTAAACAAAAAGAAAGCTATTGCCCTGAAAGTAGAAGATCTTGATATTGGTTATACAGGCAATTTAGTTGCCAGTGAGATAAATCTTGAAGTTCAGCAAGGTGCCCATGTAGCTGTGCTTGGTGATAATGGACAGGGAAAAACAACTTTTCTTCGTACACTGGCTGAAGATTTAAAACCAAAGAGCGGTATATGTAAATGGGGATATAATCTGAAAATCGGATATTATGCCCAACACATTTTTTCAGCGCTTGATCAATCCATAAGTGTACATGAACATCTTTCTAATGTTGCAGACGAATCTGTTTCACAACAGGAGATTTTAAATTTTGCCGGATGTTTTCTTTTTAAAGGCGATGATGTTAAGAAAAAGATCAGGATATTGAGCGGCGGGGAAATGGCCAGATTATATTTGGCTGGACTTTTACTTTCTAAAAGTCACGTGCTTATACTTGATGAACCAACGAACCATCTGGATTTCGAAACTGTAGAAGCTTTGGGACGGGCGCTTAAAGAATTCAGCGGAACACTGTTTTTTGTCAGTCATGACCGTACTTTTGTTAATCTTGTCACAACAGAAATTATAGAAGTGAACAACGGAATGCTTAAAGGATATAAGGGCAATTATGAGGATTATGTGTATCATATTGAGAAGAATGTTAAAGATGAGTTTGTTGCTGAAAATGTAAGAATATCCAAAACCATTGAGAAGAAAAAAAATATATACCAAATCAAAAAAGATATTAAATCTGAAAGACGCAAAGCAAGTTCCCTTATTCGTAAAGTTGAAGAAAGGATAAATATAAATACTAAAAAACATGATGAGATTTGCCAACTATTCATTGATGATCCAGCATCATGGTCTCACGAAAGCAACGGGCGTTATGAGAAGCTAAAAAAACTTATAAAACAAGATGAAGATAAGTGGATTGAATTGAGCGAAAAAATTGAAACACTAGATAAAGCTATTGAAGAGAATTAAGTCAGAATTTGCTGGTAAAATATTCAGTTTGTAAAATAATCTTATGAACTGATTCGTTTCATTCACCTATTTCATATTTCAAGTTAAAATTAACAGCAACGCGACTCATGTGGATTCGGATGGCTTGTTGTTTGCTCAATAATCTGCTTCAACAAACATAGTTTATTAATAAAAATCAATTTAGTTTTTCCTTGACACTTAATGCTCCTTCAACTAAATTTTAACAAAGAAAATTTATACCTTCAAGAGTGGGTATCTGCCCATTCTTTTACGTTTTGAGGGAAATGATGAATAGCGAACTGATAAATGTTTTTGATTATATAGAGCGGGAAAAGGGAATTAAACGTGACGTTCTTATAAGGGCTGTTGAATCCTCTTTACTGTCTGCATCAAGGAAAAGTCTTGGTGCAGCGCAGAATCCGTCTGTAAATATTGATTCTGAAACAGGCGATATAAAAGTATTTGAAGAAGCAATTATTGTTGAAGAAGCTACAGGATTGAGTGAGATAAGTATTAAAGACGCAAAAAAAATTGATGTAAAAGCAAAAATTGGCGGAACAATTTTAGTTGAAATAACCCCAAAGAACTTCGGTAGAATTGCAGCTCAAACAGCAAAGCAGGTAATTATCCAGAAAATTCGTGAAGCAGAAAAAGAGATAATATTTAATGATTTCAAGGATCGTCAGGGAGATATAATTACTGGCATTGTTAGACGTTTTGAAAAAGGTTCAATAATTGTTGATTTGGGCAAAACAGAGGCGGCAATTCCTTACCGTGAACAAGTTCAAGGTGAACATTATCAGCCCGGATCGCGCATTCAGGGATATGTCCTTGCAGTTGAAGATTCTTCAAGGTTTCCTGAGATTATTATTTCCAGAACACATCCTGGATTTGTAAAAAGATTGTTCGAGCTGGAAGTGCCTGAAATTTCTGATGGGATTGTTGTAATTAAAGCTATCGCTAGAGAAGCCGGAGCCAGAACAAAAATTGCAGTTTATTCTCAGGATGAAAAAGTTGATTCAGTAGGTGCTTGTGTTGGGATGAGAGGCGACCGTGTAAAAAATATAGTGAGAGAACTTGGCGGAGAAAAAATTGATATAGTAAGGTGGGATCCAGAGATCGCAGTTTTTGTAAAAAATGCTTTAAGTCCTGCAAAATTGAAAGACGTAAAGGTTCGAGAAAAGGAACAGACTGTAGAAGTATTTGTAAATGATGATCAGCTTTCACTTGCAATAGGCAAGAAAGGCCAAAATGCAAGGTTGACATCCAAGCTTACAGGGTGGAAGATTGACATCAACAGGGACTTAGGTTTGCCTGATGAAGCAGACTTAGCAGAGATAGACAAAAAAACTAAGAAACAGTCGAGCCCTCATCCAGTTTCTGAATTAAAGGGTGTAGGAGAAAAAATGACTACACAGTTGACAGAAGCCGGATACATAACGATTTTGGATATAGCTAACTCGAAAGAGGAAGAATTAGCAAAAGTTCCCGGGGTTGCACAAAAGAAAGCCGAAACATTGATAGAATTTGCAAAAAGTTTTATGTTGAATTTAAATAGCGAGAAAAAATGACTGCTAGAATAAAAAAAGAAGAGCCAACAATTGAACAAAGTGAAGAAACTTCTGTTGAAGAAACTCCAGAAGCTTCCGATTCATCTGGAACTGTTTCTCTGACAATTCCTGTATCTGTAAGCGACTTTGCTGCATCTCTTGGAATTAAACCTAATGAGCTTATACACAAGCTTATGGGCTTAGGTGTGATGGCCGGTATTAACGCCAGCTTAGATGATAAAGATACGATAACTCTTATAGCTCATGAATTCGATAAAGATGTATCTTTTGAAGAAAAAAAACCAATTGCCGATGTACTTCTCATTCCGAAAATAAAGAAAAAAAGAAAAAGAACCGGTAAAACAGAACCCCGACCTCCGATAGTTGCATTCTTAGGCCATGTGGATCATGGCAAAACATCTCTCTTGGACCAAATAAGAAAAGCGCACGTAACAGATTCGGAATCAGGCGGTATTACTCAACATATTGGTGCTTATGAAGTTGATTTACCCATTGGGAAAATAACTTTTATTGATACTCCTGGGCATGCTGCTTTTACAAAAATGAGAGCGCGGGGTGCTGGAGTCACGGATATTGTTGTATTAGTTGTTGCTGCAGATGATGGAGT
>JAVCCS010000012.1 GCA_030765365.1 Candidatus Theseobacter exili | reverse complement strand
GGGAAGGTTGCATCCAAATACACCAAAAGCCGCCTCGCGGGAAGATATGTTGATCTTGAGTTTGAGGGTCCCCATAGAGGGCATTATGGCAGACTTCTGGCTTATGTCTTCATTGACGGTAAAAACTTCAACGTCGAACTGGTTAGACAAGGGCTTTCTCCTTACTACACCAAATACGGATCAAGCCAAAAATACGATCAGGAGTTCAGGGCAGCCGAGAGGTATGCAAGAGAACACAGTCTGAACATCTGGGGAGATCCTGGTCTTGCAAACAAATATCTGAGACTCAAGTCAAAATGGGGGCAGAGAAGAAATAAGATAGCAATAGTTCCCACAGTGATACCGGTACAAGCACAATCATGCCTTTATATCGGCAGCATCAGGTCTCATAAGTTCCATAAGCCAGATTGCAGATACGCGAAGAAGATTTCTTCTAAAAACCGGGTATGCTTTAAGTCGAGGCAGGATGCAATTGACACAGGATATATACCCTGTAAGGTGTGCAGGCCTTGAGTTTGAAACATTCTCCTTCCCCACCCTCTATATATACTCTACATTATGGGTTGGGAAGTGTCTCACTTATATTGGCACAGAGGGCTGAGACCATTTTTAGAGGAAAATCACCACAAGATGATGTGTTTTTAACACTGGACTTATACCACATATTGTGGTAAAGGAAATTTACGAAAAAACCTCGGTCTTGCACGGACCAAGGTTCCGGTTGAAAATTGCTTAATAGTTTACTTAGCGATAGCAAGTGCGAGAAACTAACACGGGTGAAAAAGGGATGTCAAGAAAAAAACGACAATCATCTTTCTTCCTTGGCAAGCGGTTTTTAAATCTTGCCGGGGAAGGGTGGTGATGTGAAATGGCAGACAAAGACAGTAATAAACGAGGACGAGACGCTATTACTGGTGAATTTATACCGGTAAAGGAAGCGCGACGGAGAAAAAAAACTGCTGTCGTGGAAACAATTAAACCGAGGAAGAAGAAGTAAATAACCTGGGGGCTCCATTATGGAGCCCCCATTTCCTTAACAGAAAGGTGATAAAATGGCAGATCGACATCAAGTTTTATGTATAAACAAAGATGATAGGAACAACCCTTATGAGAGAATAACTCATATTGGCGGGGCAAATGCGAGCGGTACCCGTTGGAAATTAACTCAGATAAAAGCAATAGGGGGAATTGAAAACGGGACATAGTTGTTTTTTGTCAAGGCAGGTGGTAGTGTTGTAAATGTTATTGTTGCCGTTAGTAAATACGGCAATAAATATTTAAAAACCGAAGCAGACGGTGAAGAACCAAATAATTTGTTAAGTTTGCCTGAATGCAGTTAAACTGAAAGGGCTCTACCCTTTTTTAGGTAGAGCCCTTTATTAATAAAAGGTGGAATTGATGTATGTCTAAAAAAACAGTCAAAGATAATTCAAAAGGAAAAGATTCGAAAACTAGTAAAAAAATTATTAAGGAAGAGCGCATAAAAAAGCTTCCTAGAGACACGGAAAGCACCGGCCCAAGAAAAAAACCAAAAGAATAATTTTCTACTATGAAATTAAGTAACTATAGAGAAACATATTATATTCTCTCAGGAAAAGCTAGTGATGTAGCAAGGCAACTTGCGTTTGCTGGCATTGCCTTGGTTTGGATTTTCAAGCAGGAAGCGAGAGGTATTCCGGAAATTCCTACAAATTTAATTTTACCATCAGCTCTTCTTGCTTCAGCTTTGGCATTTGATTTACTACAATATATTTGGGCATCTGCGATTTGGGGTGGTTTCCAAAAATATCATGAAAAGAAACGAGGTGAAGAAGAAAAAGACCCAGACTTAATAGCGCCAAATTGGTTCAATTGGCCGACCCTTACATTTTTTTGGTTTAAACTTGTTTTTGTAATAACAGCCTATTTTTTAATAATAAAATATATACTTTCTTGCTGGCTATAAAGTGAACACCCCGGCCGGAGCCAGAGTACCGTTACTAAAATCTATTTAAAATGTTTTTAAGAGCTCCTTATTTTTATATCCATCCCCTAATTCATTAAAAAATACATTCTAACTTTCATATTCAATTTTTTCTATGTGAAGACTTTCAAACGGTAATCGTTGATTTTCTCCTGAAATGAATTTAAGGAGTTGTAGGGGAAGACAAGGTCCGGCTCATGTCATATTTTCATGAATCGACTCACTCAGTTCAAATACAAAGCCTCACTGTGACTGATCGGGCCAGAGCATTGAATGCGGGATGAAACATGCTAATGCCTGACGGCTTGTTCCCCTTATTCAGGTTATGCATTCAGTCTTTGTTTTGAGACTTTTCAAATCCTAAAAATTTAAGGTTTAGAAGAGTTGATCCTTCTTTCTCGATTGATGCAGCTTCTTCTTTTGATAGATAATGAAAAAAAACGCCTTCCTCAAATGGTTCGATTATCTCAGATCTATTCAATTTCTCGATGTGAAGAGATGGGAAAAACAGGACTTCTTTTTCAGTTTTTCCTACAGAAAAAGATCCAATGGCTCGTTTAAGGAAGTAAATTGATTGGTTTATATATTTGCCTTTAATAACTGGTCGACCTTGATATTCCGAAATTCTACAATCAAACACCTTTAATTCCTTTGGTATTTCAGGATCTTTCTTTGTGGTTGGTCGAGTGTTTCGCCCAGTATAAATATTACAAGAATGTCCACATTTGCATACTAAATGCAAATTTCCGTAATTTTTGAGAACAATTAATCTACTTTGACACTTCATACATTCAAAGATGATTTTATCATCCAATTCATCAATTTTTTTAACTCCCTTTAATCGGTACAGCATGCTTCTAAACATTCTATTTACCTATAAATTGTCTCTTGTATAACGCCAAGTCTCAGTGGAAAAGGCCGAAAGCCTTGGCTATCAACTGGAGCACATTGTTACTCATTGAGTTGTTGGTCTTTTACAATCATACACCTTTCCGTTCCGCGTGTGCCTAAAATACAAGTGGCCATTTTCTGCACCTAATCAGGTGTTTGTCCGGTTTACCATCGTAATTTTGCATTTTATAGTGGTTCGTCCGACGATGATTAAGTCATCATTTTTCAAAAGAACAGGTGATTTAATTGAGTTTCCATTAAGATATGTGCCATTCGTGCTGTTAAGATCTATCAGATAAATTTTCTTTTGATTTTGAAATATGGAACAATGTGCTTTTGAAACATGCGGATCAAGAGAAAGCGGAAAATTGCTGTTCAATAATCGTCCAATGCTAATTGGCAGAGCATCAAAGGATTTGGATTGCCCCGTCATCGGGCCACCTACAACTTCAATGGTTAACAAGTCCTTAGCTGTCATTTGTTACACTTGGTTATATCCGCTTTTATATAAAATGGCGTTTACCTCTAAAAGCCTCATACCGTTCAAGTTCTTGCTGAGAAACTGAAGGTTTTGTTGCTTTTATTACTTCTTTCAGGTGATTTTGAGTAATGTTTGCCCTATCCATCAGGGCATTTCGTGCCGCTTCATTCACCATAAATGTAATATCGCTTGAAACATATCCTTCAGTTAACTTGGACAGCTCTT
>JAVCCS010000147.1 GCA_030765365.1 Candidatus Theseobacter exili | reverse complement strand
TAATTGTTTTATCTGAAATGTTTTGTCACTCGAATATGGCAATTACACGCCGGTACCTGGGTATTAGACAGCAGCAAATAGATGATATATATATGTCTTTATAATTCACTGTCAGTGCACTTGGTTTCATATTTAATTTCAGCTGAATCATCATCAGGCGGGATGAAACTATCTTCCTCCGGAACCGGGTAGGGTTTCGGTTTTTTTGTATTATCGTTTTGCCGGCTCTCTTTCCCTTTTAAATCCTTTATTTTTTTCATGTGGTGTTCTATTAGTTTTTTAAATCATTATTATTTAGCCCCCCGAGTATAGATTACAAAACCTCTGTTAATCTATCGGTACTTCAGGGGAGAATCCCTTAAAAGTTTAATTACATCGCTTAAATCGCTTCTTTCTCCCTTTAGTCCGTATTTATATTAAAATCCTCTCGAAGTATCAGTTTTGTTGTGTTCATGATGTGCTTTGCGTCCATATCTCCGCTTGCATATTTCTCATAAAGTGGGCGGAACTTATCCCAAGCAGCCCCGAGTTGCTGCATATCCGCCAGTTTATCCGCCACAACCATTGCCTTATCGCTGATGATTGGCGGAAATGTAAGCAGCAGATAGTTGTAAACGTTTGGATATACGCCCTTTTCAGCGTTCTTTTGCTTCAAGTCATTGGTAAATACCTTGCAGTAAATCCAGTTGTATGAACGGCTTTTAACTTTCTCCAGCCTGTACTCAAACCACTTGTCCGCACTCTCTTTCAACTCTTTTTTAGCAATATCAATAACTTGCTCCCTAAACCTGTTAATGTCCTTGTATTGCTTTTCAAGATACATCATTTGCCTAAACTCTATCAGGGACATATTAAAACCGCCCTTATCCGCCCACCGACAGCACAGCTCATACATTCGCTTGGAATGCTTTGATTTTAGGCTGATGGCTATTGTTTTCTGCATTACTGTAAACCCTGTTCCTTTCCCGATGAATAACAGCACAGGGATAGCCATTTTAGGTATTTCCACACGGATAAACCTTGCACCCCTTTCTCGGGTAATGCTTGCTATTATTGTTGTTGTGGTATCGTTCATCTTGCCGTTTTCGCCCTTCCAGTCGTAGTGCAACGTTCTCCCTACAAAGTCTTCGGCTTCCTTAAACGCATAGTTGTAATGCTCTGCATCGGTTATTTTTCCTAAGTCTAGCACATACTCCCGACCTCGGTCAAAGAGCAGAGGTTGATAGGACATCTCGTTTTGCAGGGATTCAATGACCAGGTACATGATGTTTTTTTGTGTTGCCGTCCAGTCATACCGAGCATTTGTGACACGGTTTGGCTGAATGATAGACAGGCTTTTAGTCTCTTCTGTTTTCATACGCTTTTCTATTTGTTTTGTATTTTCAAAAATACAAAAACATACTTACAAAACAAATAGTTTGTTTTTATACTGCCGAAACAACAGAAAAGTATGTTTTCAGCAACAGAAAAGTATGTTTTCACTTTTTAAAAGCAACAGAAAAGTATGTTTTCACTTTCTCTAGCCCAATAACCATGGGGTTTGTAGGCTACGTACAATAGAGAAGTTCTACAATAAGATTTCAATAAGAAAAAAAGTTTATAAGGGGAAAAGACTAGAACCCGCACCAAATGAGGTTTTCAGAAGAGAAGACAACAGGGAGAGAAAAAAAGGAAAAAGAGAAAATGAAAAAAAAGATCATTCCGGCGGCGGGCGTTTTTATAACTAATTGATATATAGGTGTTTAAAAATTTTACTACTAATATCTAGCCAGGGATCCACGGCAGGGATAAGAAAAGAGCTGTAAATTTCCCCTATGCCTCATTCCGCTACCATTTATCGTATCCTAGAACGTTTAAATACTTAAAATTTCCACTAACGTACGTTAACTTCCGTTTCGTGAGGCGACCCCTGAGGGAAAATAAACTACTTTTGCGTGTGAAACTAAATAAAAATAAAATGAAAAAATTAATTCTCTTGATCTTCGCTTTAATTTCCTTCAGCACATACGGCCAAAATATTCCAAAACTTATTTTAACCAAACAAGGAATTGAACCTATCATAGTGCAAGTGGATAGTATTAATTCTGCAACGTTGTACAAGCGAGCAATGAATTGGGTGCAAGCGTCATATAAAAACCCGAAAGAAGTATTAAAAGCTAATATCGAAAATGAAAAAATCAGATTAGATGGTTATCAGGAAAAATCTTTCTATAGAATTTTCGATATAAGAAAAGTGGAGTATGACGTGTCTTATACTTTGGAAATTGACTTCAAAGATGGGAAATATAAATTTTCATTTACACCAAATCAAATATGGATTGATGGAGGTAAAGTTATGTTTACTCTTGCAAACTTTTTTGACGATAAAGACATAAATGGAAATTCTTATGAAGGATGTAAACCCTCTTTTGAAAAATCAATTAATGATTTGTCATTAAATTTTTATTCTTATTTAATAGGCAAAAAATCTGCGAATGATTGGTAATTTATTTGCAAGAAAAAAATGAACGATATTTATCTTGATAGATTTAATAAAGAATATTATTCGACAGATTTCACTCAAAATGTTTTGACTGAAACAGATAATTTTTGGAAACTTGACGATTCCATAAGAGAATATATTGTTGAATTAAATAATTGCAAACAAATTCAACCGTTGTATTCTAAATTTCCTGACTTCGCAAATCCTAATTCTGAAAAGAAAAGTTATTTATGGTTTGCATATTCCAAAGAAATAGAATTAACATTATTCCGAAACGTGTTGTCTAATTTTATTTGTAAATATAATCAGCTAACAGATTCCAAATGCTTTTACAGTTTTCATGAAGCAAACACAACTCGAACTTTTGAAGAAGGAGGAAATCCATCAATCAAAATGGGGTGTTTCAACAATCCCGAATACTTTAAAATAAATTATATTATACTGACATTTGAATGTTGGGATAAGCATAAGCATTTAGAATTTTGGAATGAACTTCGAAGTCAACTGAAGAACTTCGACAATGAAAATGGACCCGCTAAATAACGGCCGTCATTTTTGCCAGGGAGCAAAAATGTATAATCAATCATTTCGATTTAGGTTTTTGCGGGCGAAATGGTAGCGACTAGCACCTTTGTTGCATTGAAAAAATTCTTAATCAATATTTTTCCCCTATAAACTTCTTGAAAATGACAAGACACCCTCGTTACAAAAAAATAATGAAGAGAAAAATCAAACAGCATGGCAACCCCTAAACAATTATAGACCCTCAAACTACCCTATAAGCTTTTTAGGTGTACTGGCTGGCCGAGTTATTTCCCGTCCTGATGTTGGGGTTTTTAAGGACCCCCATCAG
>JAVCCS010000243.1 GCA_030765365.1 Candidatus Theseobacter exili | reverse complement strand
CACCTCGTTCTATAGCATCAGGTTGTACACCTATAATTTTGACACCATGTTTCTCAAGTGTTCCTGATCGAAATAGTTCAGAAGAAAGGTTTAATCCGGTTTGTCCTCCGAGATTAGGAAGAAGCGCGTCAGGTTTTTCCTTTTCTATTATTTTTATCATAGTCTCAATATTTAATGGCTCAATATATGTCACATCTGCCATTTCCGGATCCGTCATGATAGTTGCCGGATTGGAATTTACCAGCATAACTTCATAACCTAGTTTCCTTAACGCTTTACACGCCTGAGTTCCCGAATAATCAAACTCGCAGGCCTGCCCGATTATTATAGGGCCTGAACTGATGATCATCACCTTGTTAATATCTTTGAGTTTAGGCATGATACATTATCCTTTCTATTAAACTGAAAATTGGTTAACAGTAACCGGTTTGAAGGAACTATAAAAAAATCTATGCACATCATTGCCAGGAAAATAATGAGAATGATGAGTTTTTAATAAAATGTTTTAATTACTAAAAGCTATTTCTATCTTATAAATATAGAAATACTTGAATCAAATTGATATTAAACCAAGATTAAAAGGAAACGGCAAATCAAATTAACAAAATATATAAAAAAAGCAAAATGCAAATTGCTTGTATAAATATGTATATTCAGATTAACAGGGAATGCAATGAAAAATTTAACATTTGAGAAAATTGAAACTTACAATAGAGAAGCCTGGTTTAAGGAAATGTTTTCATTGGGTTCTGTCATGAAAGATAACAATGTTAAACATGTTATTTTTACACATGGTACTTTTGCTGGCAATGATACTTTGGGGATAGTCAGGTTTTTACAATCTGTAGAAGAAGCCTTAACTGATTCTACAGCGATAACCAGTACTCTTAATAAAAAAGCTAAACGTTGCATTAACAGGCTTACTACTGACCTGGGCAATTTCACTGAAGACTATGTGAGTTCGTTTAAGACTGGTATAAATAACGGAATTGCATGTAGCAGGTTTATATGGAGCGGTGATAATCATCATATGGCACGTCTTGATGGAGCTGTAAATCTAATTCACAAACTTGCAGATATCAAAGATCTAATTGATACAGATTCAAATTCCCGTCTTCTAATTATTGGACACAGTCATGCCGGACAGTTATTTGCTTTAATTACAATGTTATTAGAAAACATGGATAAAGCTCACGCAGTTTTCAACACAATTGAAAAAACTGGATTTATAAAAAAAGATAGAGTTGTTGCCGATTTGAAAAAAATTTCAGGATTATTTCTGGATTTTGTAACTTTTGGTACTCCTGTACGATATCTTTGGGGTAATTATGATAAATTCAGATTGCTTAACGTTATAAACCATCGTTCAGAAACACAACTTTCTGGACTTTTGACAACAAGGGACGGGGATTATGTCCAACAGTGGGGGACAGAAGGCACTGACATATTCTCACGTAAATTTAAAAAGTTAAACGAAGAACTGGATGAGATACTGGATAAAGGTCAGGATTTTTCATTGATCAGAAAAAAACTGTATGATAAGCAAAGGAAACTGCCTTTAAACTCAAAAGGTGAATCAGTTGGTGAAACATTACTGGTAAATTACAGGGATAACGCTTCTTTTTCGTTTGCATCTTTAAAACCTTTTAGAGTTCCTCACAGCGTTAAAACTCTGTTTGGTCATGGAATATATACTCGTAAAGAAGCAATGCTCTTTAATACTAAAACCATAGTTGACGAATTCTATTCAGAATAATATCTTCTTAGACAGAAAAAAGATTTTTTGAAGAAAAATTGGAATCGCATGTAAGATTAACTCCAAGCTTCCTTAAACCAGCTTCATCACCAGGTGTGGGCATATGAGTTGTATGTACTTCGCAACCTTCAAGTTCTTTAAGCTTTTCAATAGCTGCTTTTGCGGCGGGATTAGCTGTACCGCTTATGCTTAAAGATATAAGGGTTTCTTCCAGATCCAGACTAATCATTTTTCCGTTTAAAATTTCCTTCTTAAGATAACCTAACGAATCAAGGATATTTTGAGGGAGTATATGTAATGATTCAGGAAAGCCTGATAAATATTTTATCGCATTTATAATAAGGCTTGAAGCAGCATGCATTAGAGTTGAGTTTTTGCCAGTTATTATAGTTCCATCATTTAATTCAATAGCTGCTCCGCAATAAATGCCTTCATTTCCTTTTCCCTTGTTTTGCGCATCAAGAGCTGCTTGTCTTGCAGGTTCAACAACACATCTATCTTCAATTTTCGCATCAATTTTTTTCATAATCAATTCAGAGCCCTGTAAAATATCCTTTTCTATAAAGCCCATTGCATATTCACAGGAACAGCGAAAGTACCGTCTGATTATTTCCTGATGAGCTGCTTCCTGAACAACTTCATCATTCACAATACCGTACCCGGCACGATTGACACCCATATCTGTTGGCGATTTGTAAAAAGATTCTCCTCCAGTAATTTTTTCAATAATTCTTTTAAGAAGAGGGAAAGCTTCTATATCTCTATTGTAATTTACAGTTTTTTGATTATAAGCTTCAAGATGATGGTGATCGATTAGATTGACATCCTTAAGGTCGACAGTTGCGGCCTCATAAGCAACATTTACTTTATGATTAAGTGGTAAATTCCAAATAGGGAATGTTTCAAACTTTGCATATCCTGCTTTCACATTGTTTTTATATTCGTGATAAAGTTGACAAAGGCAAGTTGCAAGTTTTCCGCTGCCGGGACCAGGGCCTGTTACAACGACAATAGGTTTCGTAGTTTTAATGTAATCGTTTACACCATAACCTTCATCGCTCACAATCAAATCAGTGTCTGTTGGATAACCCTTTGTGAATTTATGTGTGTATACCTTGATACCTCTGCGTTCCAGCTTGTTTTTAAAGACTTTTGCAGAAGGCTGATTGTCAAAGCGAGTTATAACAACTGCAGTGATACCAATTCCCCATTCATTGAAATCGTCAATGGTTTTTAAAGCATCCGAATCATATGTAATGCCAAAATCTGCTCTGACCTTTTTTCTCTCGATGTCTCCGGCATAAATGCAAAGAATTACATCAGCCTTATCTTTAAGCTTTTGAAGAAGCCGCATTTTTACATTTGGATTAAAGCCAGGCAGGACTCTCGCCGCATGGTAGTCAAACAAAAGTTTACCGCCAAATTCAAGATATAGTTTATTATTAAAATGGTCTACCCGCTTAAGAATAGCCGCAGTTTGTTCCTTCAAATATTTCTCGTTATCAAAACCAATTTTTTTAATCATACTTCATGCTCCTTTGGACTTTTGGCTAATAATATATAAAAAACTCATGTTAATGTCAGTATTCTTCTTTAATTTTTTATATACTTCACGTTTTTGTGCTAATTAATGCTTTATAATGGCTCAAACAGCTAAAAAACAAAATAAAGCGTGAAAATAATCACCCATAGTATAATGAAATGTGTAGAGAAATGTTACTTAATCAATAATAAAAAGTGATAGTGTAGTTAAAATAATAAAAAAACTGTTGAATATTTGAAACGACATCGTATAATAGTGAATTATTTCACTAATGTGTCATGGGGTTTATATAATGGATATATCTGATAATACAATTAAGAGAATTTGTAGTATTTTCGGTTCTCTAAGTGCTATGGAAAAAAGAGGTGTTGAGTTTGTTTCATCAAAAGAGTTAGCGGGATATATAGGTTCAACTGAATATACAGTTAGAAAAGATATAAGTATTTTGGGTGTTACCGGGTATACGCGCAGAGGATATGAAGTGTCTGGTTTGAAAAAAGAACTTGAGTGTAAACTGAATCTGTCTAAAAAGAAGAAGGCCTGTATTGTTGGTTTAGGCCGGTTGGGAACGGCATTGCTTGATTATGAAAAGTTTCAGGAAGACGGGTTTGAAATTGTGGCTGGTTTCGATTGCAGTATAAACAGGATTGAGCGCCTTAATACACATATTGAGGTTTTCCAAATAAGTTATCTAAAGGATACAATCCAACAGCGAAGTATTGAATTAGGAATAATTGCTGTACCCGCAAAATCAGCACAGGAAGTTGCTGATGATTTAATTGAAGCTGGGGTGAAAGGAATTTTAAATTTTGCTCCTGTTAAGATAGGTGTTCCTAAACACATTATTTATTTAGAAATGGATTTTACCAATGCGCTCAGATTTATTGCAGCGAGATCCAGCTTATAGATTTTACGTCTAATTATATTGTATAGCTATGCTTAAAAATGAAAGGAAGTGGATTATGACAAGGGTATGTAACTTTAGTGCCGGACCGGCTGTTTTACCTGAAGCTGTTTTAAAGAAAGCAGCTGAAGAAATGTTGGATTATAAAGGATGTAGTATGTCGGTTATGGAACTTTCTCACAGGGGTAAAGAATTTAAAGGCATAATCGAAACTGCAGAAGCAAATGTAAAAGAAATTCTTGGAATACCGGACAATTATAAAGTTCTGTTTCTTCAGGGCGGAGCTTCTTTGCAATTTGCGATGATACCGCTTAATCTAATGAAAAATAACAAAAAGGCTGATTATGTACATACCGGTCAATGGACAAAAAAGGCAATCGCAGAGGCTAAAAAATATGGTCAGGTAAACATTGTAGCAAGTTCAGAGCCTGACGGTTACACGTATATACCTGAACTGGATCCATCTGACTTTACTAAAGATGCTGATTATTTTTATATTGCAACAAACAATACAATATACGGTACTGCTTATAAGAATATCCCGGATACCGGAGCTGTACCTCTTGTGGCAGATATGTCATCAAATATTTTTTCTGAACCAATTGATGTTTCCAAATTTGGTGTTATTTTTGCCGGAGCTCAGAAAAACATTGGTCCTGCCGGGGTGACTCTTGTAATTATCAGAGAAGATCTAGTTAATGATGTTCCTGAATCAGTTCCTTCACTGCTTAGCTATAAGACTTATGTGAATAGCGGATCCATGTACAATACTCCACCATGTTATTCTATATACATAGCAGGATTAGTATTTGAATGGATAAAAGAAACTGGCGGTCTTGAAGCAATTAAGAAAATAAACTATGAGAAGGCAAAACTTTTGTATGACTATTTAGACACCTCTGAAATGTTCAGCAGTCCTGTCAATAATGAAAGCCGCTCAATAATGAATATTCCATTTGTGACAGGTGTTGATGCTCTTGATGCAAAGTTTATTCAGGAGGCCTCAGAAAATGGTTTAAAAACACTTAAAGGGCATAGAACAGTTGGCGGTATGAGAGCAAGTATTTACAATGCCATGCCTGTTGCTGGAGTAAAGGCTCTTGTGAAATTTATGAAAGAATTTGAAAAAAACAACAGCTGAATATTGGAGAAAAAAATGCGTAAAATATTAAAACTTAACAAAATATCGACAGAAGGTCTCGCGCGCTTTGACCTTAATAACTATGAAATTGGAACCGAGATTTCTAATCCTGATGCAATATTGCTAAGAAGTTTTAAGATGCATGACATGATCTTACCTGAGTCCTTGTTAGCTGTGGGAAGGGCAGGTGCCGGTGTGAACAATATCCCTATTCAGAAATGCTCTGAAAAGGGAATAGTTGTCTTCAATACGCCTGGAGCTAATGCTAATGCTGTAAAAGAATTGACAATTGCAGGTTTGCTTTTGGCTTCACGGGATATTGCTCAAGGTATTAGTTATTCCGGCTCTTTAAAAGGTGTGGGGGCTACTGTTCCTACTCTTGTTGAAGATAACAAAAAGAAATTTGCAGGACAAGAGATAATGGGAAAAACACTTGGCGTTATTGGGCTCGGTAAAATAGGTGTCATGGTGGCAAATAGTGCTCTTGATTTGGGAATGCAGGTGATTGGATATGATCCGTTTATTTCGGTTGAATCAGCCTGGGGTTTGTCCCGGGATGTAAAACGTGCCGGGGGCCTGGATATGTTGCTAGGCAGTGCAGACTATATTTCTTTACACATGCCTTTAACAAATGAAACTCGCGGTATGATCAATGCTGATAAGTTACATCTAATGAAAAAAGGTGTTCGTATTTTATACTTTTCACGTGGCGGCATTGTTAATAACGACGATTTGGCTGCAGCTATTGAAAACGGTATAGTAGAACGGTATGTAACTGATTTTCCAGACGATGAACTTCTAAATATGGATAAAGTTATTGCAATTCCACATTTAGGCGCTTCTACAAAAGAGGCGGAAAATAATTGTTCGGTGATGGTTGCCAAGCAAATACTGGATTTTATCGAGAGAGGGAATATTAAACATTCAGTAAATTATCCTGATTGCAAATTGGAGCAAAATTCAAATTTCAGGTTGTTGGTGATTAATAAAAACATCCCTAACATGGTTGGACAGATTTCTACAATACTTGCAGAGGCAAATATAAATATTGTTGAGATGCTGAATAAAAGTAAGGATCAGTATGCATACAACATTATTGATGTGTCTAATAAGCCTGATGATGAAGTAATAAAAACTATTTATGATATTGAAGGGGTCTTGAAAGTCAGAGTCCTTAATATGTAGGACAAATAGAAACTCTGATATCAAGAGTGATTGAAACGGGGAAGATAATTGAGTTTATCTTACCCGTTTTTTAATTATGTTTTTCTTGGAAATCTCTTTTTACCGTATTCTTTGAGTAAATCCGAAAACAATTTTGCTTTACTAATATCTATTTTACAGAGGTTTCTGTAGGTTGTTCTCATGTCTTCTGATTTACCTTGCTTTAAGTATAAAATACAAAGCATAAAGTATATGTCAGGATTATTAGGTTTTATTTTAATAGCTGTTTTAAAAGAGTTTTCAGCATTAATATACTTATTAACTAATGAAATTTTATATTAAGCAGTTGCTTCAGCTTCGATTATTTTTACATATTCAATTATATCGCCTTGTTGAATTGAATCCACGATATTTTGTGAATCTATTACTTTCCCGAAAACAGTGTGTTTGCCGTTTAAGTGGGGTTGAGCTGAATGTGTGATGAAAAACTGACAACCGTTAGTGTTTGGGCCAGCATTTGCCATGGAAATTACACCTTTTTCATGTTTGAGTGGGTTATCTTTGAGCTCATCTTCAAAACTGTAACCTGGGTTGCCGCATCCTGTTCCGGTAGGATCTCCGCCCTGAATCATAAAAT
>JAVCCS010000058.1 GCA_030765365.1 Candidatus Theseobacter exili | reverse complement strand
GAATTTTCAGCTTGCTGCGGTGATGAATCCCTGAGCGTGTAGTTCGGGATAAAGGTGGATTATTTATTATGAGAAGAATAGAATTGTTTTAGTTCTCAAAAAGCCTGAGGTAAGGTTGGATTAAAAATGCCCTTATGAATTGAGAAGTTGAGATGTTCTTAAATAGAGACGCAGGCGTGGTTGGAATGCGTAACCTTCCGATTCGAAGTCAGCATGTAATGCTGTCCACAGCGTCCATTGTGTGCATTGTTAGCACAGATTACACAAAACCAACAAGAGGTAAGGGAGTAGGGGGCGCGCAAGGCACCGATGATGACGATTACGACGCTTAATTATGTAGGGGAACGGCATGCCCCGTGCCCTCATCTCCCCCCCATCTCTCCCCCTATCTGTGTTAAAATTCACTTGACAGGAGGAAACCATGACCTTACCTGAAATCATCCACACATTAGTAAAACGATTTGACGATAACCTCAAATTTTATAAATCAAAAGACTATAATGAGGCGCAACTCCGTCAGGAATTCCTCGACCCCTTCTTTGAAGCCCTCGGCTGGGACGTCTACAACAAAAAAGACTTTGCCCCCAGATATCGTGAAGTTATCGTAGAAAAACCAATATCTTTTCAGGGCACCCAAGCCTCAAAAACCCCCGACTATGCCTTCCGTCTCGCCGAAAATCCAAAATTTTTTGTCGAAGCAAAACGTCCCAACGAAAATTTAGAGTCCAGCGCTGAATTTGCCTTCCAGTTGAAAGCCTACGCCTGGAATAAACACCTCCCCCTTTCCATCCTCACCGACTTTGAAGAATTTCTCGTTTTTGACTGCCGCCGTAAACCCAAAAAGTCCGACCGGCCCGATGTGGATTGCGTCATGAAGCTCACCTACACCGACTACCTCGAAAAATGGGATCAACTCACCGCGATATTCTCCCCTGATAGTATACGCAAAGGTGCCTTCGACAAATACGCTGAAGACAACACATCCAAAAAAGGTGTCACCGAAGTCGATGATGAATTCCTCAATGATATTTCCGCTTGGCGCGAGCTCCTCGCCCGTAATATCGCCCTGCGTAACAAAGAAGACATTGATGAAGCCAATCTTAATTATGCCGTCCAGATGACCATCGACCGTATCATCTTCCTTCGCATCTGTGAGGACCGCGGTATTGAACCCTTTAATCAACTCCGAGAGCTGACCGAAAATCCGGACATCTATCAATACCTGCAGAACCTCTTCAAACGCGCGGAACTTAAATTTAATTCCGGTCTGTTCACCTTTAAAAACCATAAGAAGAATACCACCCATCAGGATAACCTCACCCCATCACTTACCATCGACGATAAGGTCCTCAAACAGATCATCTCCAGTCTCTACTATCCTGCCAGCACCTATAATTTCAAAGCCATCCCGGTGGAGATCCTCGGCCAAGTCTACGAGCAATTCCTTGGCAAGGTCATCCGCCTCACTCCCGCGCACCAGGCAAAGATCGAAGACAAACCCGAAGTGCGCAAAGCCGGCGGTGTTTATTACACCCCCAAATACATCGTGGATTACATCGTTGCCAATACCGTCGGTAAATTGCTCGAAGGCAAAACCCCCGATCAGGTGAGCCAGCTCAAGATCGTTGATCCTGCCTGTGGTTCTGGTTCCTTCCTTCTCGGTGCTTTTCAATACCTCATGAATTGGTACGAAGAATGGTACCTCTCCCATAATCCGGAGAAGTGGGTCAAGGGTAAAGAACCTACCCTCTCGCCCATTGATGGCGGTGACTTCCGCCTCTCCACTCCTGAAAAGAAGCGCATCCTCATCAATAACATTTTTGGCGTGGATATTGACCACCAGGCGGTAGAGGTCACCAAACTTTCGCTCCTGCTCAAAGTGCTGGAGGAAGAGACCGGTCAGCTCAGCCTCGGCCTTGAGCATGCCCTGCCAGACCTTGGCGACAACATCAAATGCGGTAACTCCCTCATCGGGTGGGATTACTTTGAAGGTCAGCTCTTACCCGACCAGAAGGAGATAGAGCGCGTTAATCCCTTTGACTGGTACAAGCAATTCCCCCAGGTCTTCTTACAGGGCGGCTTCGACGTTGTCATCGGCAACCCACCTTATATTCGTATTCAAACGATGAATAAAAATGATAAAGAATATTTTTCCAAAGCTTATGAAACGACTATTGGAAATTATGACATATATTGTCCTTTCCTCGAAAGAGGGTTTAAATTACTCAATAATTATGGGGTGACCAGTTTTATTTTGCCCCATCGATTCTTCAAAACGGATTATGGTGAGGGATTGCGAGCTTTTTTGGCAAAAAATCAATCAGTAAAGAAAATTGTCGATTTTGATGGATTTATGGTTTTTGACAGAGCAAGTATAAATACTTGTATTATTGTCTTATCGAAAACAAGACAGGAAATGTTTGATTATGCTCAAATTCATTTTTTAAACAATCCAACAAATTGTATTGAAAACATTTTAGGTCAAATTGATTTTTCCGAAAGTATTAATAATCAAAGTGTTACAGCCGGAAAATTGCCAACAACTGTCCTTACAGAGGCTCCATGGATATTTATATTTAATTGGGAAACGTCAATTTGGGCTAATCTTTTATTAATTCCTCAAAAATTGAAGGATGTTTCATCTCAAATATTTCAAGGTCTAAAAACTGGTTCTGATGCAATATTTTCCATGATTTTAATTAACAAGGGAATTAATGAAAGTGAAGTTTTATGCTCCTTCGATAATAAAACATATCTCATCGAAAATTCCTTATTATTTAAACAGGTTAAGGGTGGCGACATGAAGAGATATAGACTTAAAGACACACAAAGAGTTGTGTTTTTCCCTTACAAAGAAGGAAAATTAATAAATAGAAAAACGATGCAACAACAATATACATTAGCCTGGAATTTCTTAATTTCTCATAAATCATTTTTAGAACAAAGAGAAAATGGAAAAATGCATGGTGATTCTTGGTATGGATATACAAGAAATCAAGCTTTGACATCTATGAATCAAAAAAAATCCTTACTCCTGATTATTATGCAAGTGCATCTTACTGTATCGATACTTTAGGGGATGACTTTTTCTTTGGTGGTGGCGCAGGTGGATATGGAATAGTTGTTAATAAATACAATCCTTTGTATGTACTTGGTTTGCTAAATAGCAAGTTGATTAATTGGTTTTTACAGAAAATTAGTGTCAGGCAATATCAAACTGCATATTCTTATGTAAAAAAATATATAGAGCAAATTCCAATAAAGCCAATAAATTTCAATGATAATAAGGAAGATATGGTTTACAATAACATGGTTTCCCTCGTAGACCACATGCTCGAACTGCACAAACGCACCCCCACCACACCTCACGAACAGGACCTGCTCCAGCGCGAGATCGCCGCTACCGACACCCAGATCGATCGCCTGGTCTACAACCTTTATGGTCTGACCGAGAAAGAGATCAAAATCATTGAAGGCAATGCATAATAATAAGAAAGGAATATCAATATGGCATACTTTTTAGATCTTTTCTCCCCACTTACTTATGAGGCTTTTCTAAAATCATCCCAAGATATCTCGGGTTTTCGACTCAGGCAATTAAATGCAGCGAGAAAGGTAAAACCCGGAGATAAACTTATTTGCTACATGACAAAATTATCAAGATGGATAGCCGTTCTTGAAGTGAAAAGCAAAATGTATTAGGATAACACACCGCGTTTTTATGAAGTTGATGATCCTTTTATTGTGAGATTTAATGTCAAACCCTTGTCTGTTCTGAATAAAGAAAATGCAATACCCATTAAAGAACCTATCATTTGGGATAATCTCTCTTTTACAAAAGACATGCCCACCCATGGTTCGCGATGGGACAGGACCATTGCGCTCAAGCTTAAAACAATTAAGTGATGAAGATGGGATGTTCCTCGAACAAATTATATTAAGACAAGAAAAGGAAAGAATTATTTACCCGGTAAATGAAGAGGAATATAAAAAGTGTAGTGCGGTTGAAAAATTGGACACATGATAAATATAGTATCATAGTCCAAGGAGGCAAGAAATGGCCAAGAGGAGATACCGCACCTTTAGTGCAGATTTCAAGCTTGATACCGTAATGGAAGG
>JAVCCS010000144.1 GCA_030765365.1 Candidatus Theseobacter exili | reverse complement strand
TAAGCCGGGATTCTTTCTCTGTTTTGGCAGAAGAAAAACTGCGTAAGATCTGCCCTTCATCTGACTGTGAGTTGCCATACTTTTGCTCCAGATATGAAATCCTTTCGATATCATCTATCAACCTGTCAATTTCTTTAAAGGAACTGTTGTCAGGCACCACGTAGATCAGGTCTTTATCATTCTGATGCTGTACCCGTAAAGCTTCTATATCAGCCGTACGGTCATCGCTTATGTTATAGACACTTTTGAGCTTTAATTTCAGTTGTTTTTGACCCGGATTCGTAAGCTCGTCTTCATTATCTGTGATGATATAAAAGTCGTATTGTGAGCTTGTATCGCTAATGCGGCTTATTCCCTTGGTATACTGGGATAATTTATATGAGTTTATAATCTGTTTCTTTTTAACAAAACCCTGTACTGTATAGCCGTTCATTTCATCCAAAAGCCGCTGCTCAATATCAGATGTAATCCTGTATGAATTATTTGAAAACATGAGCACCTTAGCTTCAACTAAGCTATTCAATGCAGACGAAACAGATCCTTCATTTTTGTGATAATCTTCAGGGTCTTTAATGAAAGTTTTTACTATATTTGTTATTGTTGCGGGGACGGCTTCCGATTCTACTAGAAAGTTTATGGTCTCTAATAGCTGTCTTCCTGAGATCGGAGAATTGCTTTCCCTAAGTCTTCTCTCGGCATTATCAAATCTGTTAACCAATCTTACTGGCGGTGCCGGTTGTGCTTCTTTAGCAATTTGCCAGGCAGTTGCCATTTCAAATAAAGAATTATTCTGCAATTCATGTTTCAAAATATCATAAGTAGTAATAATCATGCCCCGAGCCGCCACCTTGGTGGAGGCATAGCCTTTTGTGCCAAAAAGAAAATTCTGCAGCAAATCAAACTGATACTTATAAAAAGGGTAATAAGTTGCAAATATCTCTGCTGTATCTGTTTTGGCAAGACCTGCGGAAGTTAAAGCCGAATGATCGCTTATTTTGCCGGAGTTTTTTTGAAAATGATCTTTCAATTCCCGTTGGGCAGCATCAGTTTTCTTGAGCAAGCGACTACGAATAATTACATCTACTTCTGTCGCTTCAAGGTGGATTTTTGTTTTAAATCGGTCGGTAACTTTTGTCAGTTGTGCTTTGCTCACACTTGAGTTATTAATTACATCGTCTAATTTTTCCTGGGCAATGGCCATTGTCCATACTTTGCCACCCAGTGCAGAAAGGGCTTCGCTAATACCTTCCAGATCGAGCAGGTTGAATTTCTTCTGATTAATCGCCTCACTAGCCTCGTCAAAAAGAAAAATTACTTTTTCATCCTTTCATATTTTAAGATAACTTTCCAACTCTTCTTTTAACCGTGTAGCGCTAAACTGATCAATATCACGTCTTATCGTAGTTATCAAACTGTTATAATCACTTTCGCTATTGCCTTTTTGCATGTAGATTGATTTAATTGCTTTTGCATACTCAATCAACCGTGTTTTAATGTCAGGCCATTTTTTATCAGTATTTTTTGAAATAAAATCAAAGATATTTATTGTGTTGTCATTAACGAGGAGCTGGAATAAGAAAAAACCATGCTCATTTTCCGGCAACTCCAAAGATTTCAGGAAATTCCTGAAAAGCGTAAAGGCCAAACCTTTAGAAGTGTCCTGTTTCGCGACATCCAAAAAAACCACCCTGCAGATTTCGTTCTTCAGCCTGGATATTGTGTTTTTCGTCAAAGCTTCATCTCTAATACCGGTAAAACGCTGGAGGATGCGATCCCTTGCAGGAGTTCCCGCGATACTGCGATTGCTGAGCATATAACCCAAAAGTTTTCCGAAATAGGATTTCCCTGATCCGTAAAACCCTGATATCCATACACCTGTTTCCACTATGTTTGAAGTAAACTTGGTGACGAAATCAGCATACTCTTTAGCCAAGCCGTCGGTAATGATATAATTTTCGATTTCGTCTTTTGTTTCGGCCTCGGACATATCTTCAAGATCAATGACATTTTTTATATCTACAGAAAGGTCAATGGTTAATATTTCTTTTATCAACATCACAAGCTCCTTATTTCGGTTATTCTACAATCATGCACCTATATTTTGATGCTGGTCGTTTACCCAAAAATAGTATTGCATCCTTATCTTTCGTTGCTGGATATAAGATAATCAATGGCAACGAAGCCTTCATTATTAACGCATTCTCCATTATATGGATATTATCTATTCCGCTACCGAATAATGCACCGGCATGTATTAATACAGGAATTTTATCGCTCAGGATACTGGAAGAAATTTTATTGATGACGAGGGAAAACAAATCCTTTCCGTCTTCCCCATCAGGGGATTTGAATATTTGATGCAGAGAGCCTTTTAACAGTTCAAAGCTATCTGATAAATCCTCTTTGTTTGATTCGACATAATCGTTAAGCACATCGTTTAAATCTATAATTTCATATATTTCTTCTGCCATAAGGCTAATTATCGATTTTATATATTCCAATTCCCTATTTGGTTCGCACACAATAAGAATTGAGTTCCCCTCCATTTGTCATTGAGCCGGATTTCTGAACGCTTATCAGCCTCAACCAATTTCTTAGCTGTTTGTATCACATCGTCAGGATTGCGTAAGTTCATTATATACGTCCTTATATGAAATTAGTGGTTCCAGTTTCATTGTGTTTCCAGTATAAACGACATTTAAATATTTCATAAACTTCTTCTGCAAAACTCGTTTCATAAAAGTATCCTTATCTAACAAACAATATGGTAGCCATTTATTTTCAAGAATGTTGGGCTTGTTATCCGTCTTAAGTAGCCAGTAGATAAAAAGAACGAATTGTTTATCATCAATGTATTTATGCTTGATTGATTTGTTCCGGCCGCCTTCAAGCAAATGAAACTTTTTCAATAAAGCCAGGTATTTACTTGCCATGATGTCGCTTGTGGATTCTGACCATTTCATTACCGCTTCTTCAGTGTTTTTGAGATCATTGATACAGGCAATGATTTCATCTTTTTTAATAGCAATCCTGCCGCTAAAGAATGCTGGAAAGAAAATGTTTTGATTAAAATAATCCAGTAAATGATTATTGAATGATGCGTTTAAGAAAAGGATTAACAGGCAATCATCAGAAAGACCTTCTTTTGCATATACAGTTTCAAACAACTCCTTAATTTCATTGTCTTTAAAAAAAACTAGGGTGTTTTTTATTGCGTTTTCATACCTTTTCAAAGATTTTGTTGTTTTTATCTTTGTGTTTGAAAGATTATTGTTGCTACTGACGTTCCCCGTAGCATTATCAGCGCCTGTATTGAGAAACGCACTAATTATATTCAAATCCAATATGCTCCCCAAAACGTTTATGTCGGTATTAATGTTCATATTTCAATCACTCCAAAGACTGAAAAAACTATTTTACCAAATTTTAAGTCAAAACAATATCTTACAACTTCATAACGACAACACCCTATCGCTTACTTTCCCTGGTTTTTATACTTATTAATCCTGTCCAAATCATACCTCCACTTGGCACCCACCTTAAAAGCCGGGATCTTTCCTTCCCGACTTTAACGTCGAACAGTGTACAGGTGAATTTTCAAAGCTTTCGCAACTTCTTCAACTGTATATGTTTCAATGCTTTTCCCCATAATTTATCCATGTTATCTTTTGCTAGTAATTTATACCCAAAAAGGCAACCTCTCTATTTCAGAAAGATTGCCCTTCAAATATTTGCTATCTGGATATAAACCATCCACCACTCCTTTGTGGTAACCCTTAAATTGAGATAGTATTATACCGCGATACGCCCATCACGTCAAGAATTTGTCGTTTTACTGAATATAT
>JAVCCS010000218.1 GCA_030765365.1 Candidatus Theseobacter exili | reverse complement strand
CGGGGAAGAGTCTATTACACAGGTAAAAGTTAGATCAAACAGATTAAACATACAGGGTGAAGGCATCGTTTTTTTATCTGAAAATAACTTGGAAAAAATTGAAAGAGCTGTCGATTCAGTTAATCCTGAATTTTTAATTATAGATTCAATTCAGTCGGTTTTTATTCCGGAGATTGCTTCTGTTCAGGGAAGTTTATCTCAGATAAGGGAATGCGGGGGTAGGTTGATGGCTTTAAGCAAAGGTCGCGGAATTGCAACCTTTTTAGTTGGCCATGTAACAAAGGAAGGGTTTTTAGCAGGTCCAAAAATATTAGAACATATGGTTGATGCTGTTGTGTATATTGAAGGGGAAAAACAAAATAATTTTCGTATTCTTAGAGCAGTAAAAAACCGGTATGGATCTGTGGATGAAATAGGGATATTTCAAATGAAAGAAAATGGTTTAGAAGAGGTTTTGGATCCTTCAGGTATCTTTCTTTCAAATCATTTGCCGGATCAGCCTGGCACGGTAATAGTGCCTTCAATTGAGGGAAGCCGCCCTATACTTGTTGAAATACAAGCTCTTGTAACAAGGTCAAACTTTGGCGTTCCAAAGAGAATGGTTTCAGGTTTGGATTATAACCGGATGTGCCTGATGATTGCTGTTCTCGAAAAACGGTTACATACAGAATTACAGATGTATGATGTGTTTCTGAATGTTCCTGGAGGGGTACGGGTTAATGAAACAGCTATGGATTTAGGGGTTGTACTTGCAATGACCTCGAGTTTTCGTGAACAACCTGTGCCGGCAGAAACTGCGTGTTTCGGAGAAATAGGTTTAGCCGGTGAAATACGTGGTGTTACTAAAGCCGAACAGAGAATTGCTGAAGCACTGAAACTTGGTTTTAAACGGTGCATTATTCCTGGATCTAATCTTGAAGAAGCTTCTTCATATTCAGGCCCTGAATTAGTTCCTGTGAATACAGTTGAAGAAGCTGTGAAAGCTGCTTTTTCAGGAGATCCTTTCTGATGAGTGCTGTTGTAGTGATACCTGCTGCTGGAGAGGGGCTTCGTTTAGGATTTTCAATGCCGAAAGCATTTGTTCCTTTAGCCGGGTCACCTTTACTTGTTCATGTAATTAGACTTTTCGAAAGAATTAAACATATTCAGGGAATTGTTATTGTTTCTCCCCCGGGATATGAGGATTTTTGCAGAAATGAAATTGCAGAAAAAAATGGGTTCTCAAAAATAGTTGATATAGTTCCCGGTGGAAATAAAAGATCTGAATCTGTAAATAACGGTCTCAATGTTGTGTCTGATAAAACGGATTTGGTTCTTATTCACGATGCAGCAAGACCTTTTGTTACAGTAACATTAATAGAAAAGCTAATGAGTTCTGCGGTTAAATGGGGTGCTGCGATTCCTGCCGTACCTGTTATTCCTACAATTAAGTCAGAAAACAACCGTGGGTTTGTAATTGAAACAGTTGATAGAAGGAACTTAAGAGAAATTCAAACTCCTCAGGTTTTTAAAACTGAATTGATCAAGAAAGCTTATGCTGCTGGTGATATTGAAAGTGAGGCTGGGACCGATGATGCCTATTTTCTTGAAAAAGCAGGTATTCCGGTGCGAATAGTAGAGGGTGAAAGAGAGAATTTTAAAATTACAACGAAAATTGATCTAAGGATTGCAGAGATGATGATCCGGAAAAAAAAACAGAGCTAATAATTTTTCAACAACCTCTTATAAAACAGTTATTCTTAATGATGTATGTTAGTTTTGAATGGAATTATTAGTAACAAAAACAAATTCTTTTATTGCCTGTCCTATTGATGAATAATCGCCTTTTTTGATCCATTCACGTTTTATTAAACTTGCTCCAAAAGCAACAGCATCAACTCCGTTTCTGAAGTATTCGTGAGTGTTTTTTATTGAAACACCGCCTACTGCCATAAGCTTAATTTCATTGAATGGTCCTTTAACGGTCTTCAGATATGAGGGGCCGAAAACTGATGCGGGAAAAACCTTTACCATCGTAGCTCCAGCTTGCCATGCTTTGTATATTTCTACAGGGGTTAATGCTCCGGGGAAAAAAGGAATATTTTTTTCAATACAATAAGTTGCAACTTCGTCAATTAAGACAGGTGATACAACAAATGACGCTCCAGCATCAGTTGCTGCCTTCAGGGCTTCTTTATTTAATACGGTTCCTGCTCCAATTGTAAGCCTTCCTGAAGAAATAGCTACAGCGTTGCGGATTAAGGAAAGAGCATTATTGCTGTTAAGAGCAAATTCCAGTGTTTCTAAACCAGAATCAACAGCTGTTTCAATTAACGGCTCTAGATCTTCTTCGTCTAAGTTGCGGATTATTCCCATAACCGGGAGTTTTTTAAAATTTTCGATGTTCATAGCTATACCCGGCTATTCTTCTTCAATCATCTGATCATAAAAAGAAATATAATCATCTGGATTTTTGCTGGCCATCATTTGTATAGCTGAACGTGGGTGCTGGTTCATTTGACCCGTTATCATGTATGGTATTTGATAACCCCATTCTAATTTCTCTCGCATTGGCACAAAAACATCCTGAATACATTTGAGAACAGGACGAAGACGATATTGTGGATTTTTCAAAAAACCAATAAGTAGTTCCAGAGGGCAATTGCCTGCGCCTCGCCCCATACCATTAATTGTTGTGTCGAGTTTGCTTGCGCCAACTATTAATGATTCAATAGTATTAGCATAAGCAAGTTGTTGATTGTTATGTGTGTGAATACCTACAGTTTTTCCTGTACCTTCAATTGTTTTTAGAAATATATTTGTCAAATCTCTTATTTGTTCTGAATAAAAGGTTCCGAAACTATCAACTAGGTATATAACGTCTACCGGGCTTTTAGCCAATACATTTAACGCATCTTCAAGATCACGATCTTGCACTGTGGATATTGCCATAAGGTTTATTGTAGTTTCATAACCTTTGTCATTTGCGTCCTTAATCATATCAAGTGCAGTGGGTATTTGATGAATGTAAGAAGCAACGCGGATACAATCAATAACACTTTGTTCCTTAGGAAGAATATCTACGTGATAATCAGTTCGTTCGGCATCTGCCATAACTGATAGCTTTAGTGAGGTTGGATTATCTCCGACAATACGACGTATGTCATCTTCATCACAGAATTTCCATGTGCCGAAGTCTCCAGGAGCAAATATTTTCTTTGATCCTTTATAGCCTAGTTCCATGTATTGAACTCCAGCTTCAATACAGGTATTATAAATAGCTTTAATGAATCCGTCATCAAAGCTATGATTGTTTATAAGTCCTCCATCTCTAACAGTGCAGTCAAAGATTTCAATATCTGGCCTGTATGTAATCCATGAACCTTTTGCATTTTCGTCTTTTTTATGTTTAAGCATTTATATCTCCCCCAATGAATGATCTTTTAGTAAGTAAATTAATAAGTTAGTTAAATTATCATAATCACATGTACGTGTCCATAGTGAAAAAAGTATAGACATATTACCTTCTTTTAATTATAAGCACATCATATTTTGGAAATTTGTATTAAATTGATACTTGGCATATTTATTAAATTCAACTAAACTTTTTGATTTTAGGAATGATTTAAATATTTAACGGGGTAATTTCATGGGAAACAGAATTGGCATTGGCTATGATGTGCATCGCTTTACTGAAGAAAGGCCATTAATTCTTGGAGGTGTCAGGATTCCTTACAAAAAGGGCCTTGAAGGTCATTCAGATGCAGATGTACTTGCACATGCTGTAGCTGATGCTGTGCTTGGCGCCGCATCAGCCGGAGATATTGGGCAGCATTTTCCTGATAATGATCCTGGATTTAGTGGTGCTGATAGTTTAGTCCTTCTTTCTAGGACGGTGGAAATTGCAGCTGAAAAAGGGTTTAAAATTGTTAATGTAGATTCAACAGTTGTGTTGCAGGAACCAAAGATTAGTAATTACACAAAGGAGATGACTTCAAACCTGGCTCAATCTCTTAAAATTGATCCTGAAAGAGTTAACGTAAAAGCTACTACTTCTGAAGGGATGGGTTTTTGTGGAAGAAGTGAAGGTGCTGCTGCATGGGCTGTTTGTTTAATAGAGGAGATATAGTTCAATGAATAATGTAAAAGATCCGGTTGTTGTGCGCTTTGCACCCAGTCCTACAGGAATGCTTCATGTAGGGAACGCAAGAACAGCCTTGTTTAACTGGTTATTTGCCAAATCTACGGGAGGACGTTTTATTTTGCGTATTGAAGATACGGATTGTGATAGATCCACTTCAGAATATACAAAAATGATTTTAGATAACATCCGATGGCTTGGTCTTTCCTGGGATGAAGGACCGGGAAAAGGCGGCGATAATGGGCCATATTTACAATCAGAAAGGCTTGTTTCTTATAGGGAAAAAGCGGAAATTCTTATTAAAGAAAAGAAAGCTTATAGGTGTTATTGTACTCAGGAGGAACTTGAGATACGTAAACAGGAAGCCGTTAGCCAGGGGAAGCAGCCGATTTATGATGGAAAATGTAGAAATTTAACTGCGGAAGATATTCAAAAACATGATGAAAAAGGCAGTGGATATACCGTTCGCTTTATAGTTGAACCGCAAGAACTTATTGTAGAAGATCTAATTAGAGGGCAAGTACGGTTTGATTTAAGTTTATACGGTGATTTCATCATCATGAAATCCAATGGATATCCCTCATTTCATTTTGCAGTAGCGCTTGATGATGCTCTTATGGGGGTAACTCATGTAATACGTGGAGAGGACCATTTGCCGAATACACCTAGACATATGCTTTTATTTCGTTCCTTTGGAGTGATCACACCGCAATTTGGTCATCTTTCAATGATTCTTGGTCCTGACGGACAACGTCTTAGCAAACGTCATGGAGTTACTTCGGTTGATGAGTACAGGCAAAAAGGATATCCCCCTCAGGCGCTAGTAAATTATCTTGCATTATTAGGCTGGTCTCCCGGAGACGGACAAGAGTTATTTTCGGTTGAAGAGCTCATAAATAAATTTTCACTTAAAGGAATTTCCAAATCAGCTTCAATATTTGATCCTCAGAAACTGGATTGGGTCAGTTCAAACTATATTCATAAAGAAGATCCTTCAGATATTGCAATTCATTCTATACCTTTTCTGCAAGATGCAGGAATAGACTATGTGGATGAAGATTATGTTGTAAAGGCAATGGCAGTATTAAAGTTATCGTTAATAACATACAGTGATGTTGTTCAAAAGGGATCTTTTTTCTGGAATAAAGAGTATGAATTTAATGATGAAGCAATTGAAGTGCTCGAAAGATGTGAAGTGGGAAAATTCATAGAGGTTCTTCTAGTGAATCTCAAGGATTGGGTTGAAGGATCCATGCCGGGAGAAGCAGTAAGAAATGCTTCGTTGGCATCAGGAATAAAGGGTAAGGAAATATATCATGGGATTCGTGCTGCTATAACTGGAATGGTTAGCGGCCCTGATTTAGCCGGGATTGTCAATACTCTTGGTCCTGAGCGCGTTCAAAAAAGGCTTAAATGCGTTTTGCAGAAATTCTGGATGGCAGATAAAAATGAGTCTTAAAATTCAAAATACATTAACGGGGAAAAAGGAAGAATTTATTCCACTGAACAAGCCACAGGTGAAAATGTATGTTTGTGGAGTAACCGTATATGATTCTGCTCATATTGGACATGCCAGAGCAGCTGTAGCTTTTGATATTGTGTATAGGTATTTAAGTTTTCTCGGATACGATGTTTGTTATGTAAGAAACTTCACGGACGTTGACGATAAAATTATACAGCGAGCTACAGAAAAAGGGATTTCATGTGAGGCATTAGCTTCTCAGTACATAAACGAGTATTTTGTAGAAATGGACAGGCTGAACGTAATGAATCCCGCTGTCCAGCCTTTGGCTACAGAGCATATTAGCGAAATTTTAGAAATGGTTACAGGCTTGATGGAAAAAGGAATGGCGTATGAATCTGATGGAGATGTTTTTTTTGAAGTAAATAAATTTTCTTCTTATGGAAAGCTTTCCGGGAAAGCAGTTGAGGATCTTATAGCCGGCTCACGTGTTGAGGTTAATAAGAAAAAAAGGCATTCCGAAGATTTTGCTTTATGGAAAAGGTCAAAGCTTGGAGAACCTGCGTGGGAAAGCCCGTGGGGACAGGGCCGTCCTGGATGGCATATTGAATGTTCTTCAATGATCATGAAGCATTTAGGTGAAACTATTGATATTCATGGAGGAGGAAGTGATTTAATTTTTCCTCATCACGAAAATGAGATTGCACAGTCTGAGGGTTTATCGGGACATCTTTTTGTTAAGTATTGGATGCATAATGGAATGATAACTGTGGATCAAACCAAAATGAGCAAGTCTTTAGGGAATATCATGAGCATTGGTGATCTTTTGAACGAGTATCCTGCAAGGGTCATAAGGTATTATCTGGCTTCAAAACATTATAGAAGTCCAATAGATTTTAGTGACAAAACTCTTAACGAAGCGGCTTCAGCATTGGGAAGAATTGAGCAGTGTCTTGTTAAAATAAAAAATGAGTTGCTGGATAAGTGGCCTGAAGTGTCCAATACAGATAAAACACAATTGCCTAAGGGCTTTATTGAGGCAATGAACGATGATTTTAATACCTCAAGGGCACTTTCTGAGGTATTTGATATTGTTAGCCGGATAAATCGCGGCGATTTAGACAATAGTGCATTAAATGATGCGGTTTTATCTGTTATAACAATGCTTGATATTCTTGGGGCAGAGTTGAACCTTGAAAGATTCGGACAAGGGAAAGAATTGGTAGAAATTCCTGCTGATGTAGATCAGGCTATAAAAACATTATTAAAAAAGATGCCGAATGAAAAAGATATTAATCAATGGATTGGGATTAGATTGGAAGCTAGAAAACTGAAAGAATGGGCGTTGGCAGATAGAATAAGAGATGCATTTCAGTTACACGGCATAGTTTTAAGAGATTCTTCTGATGGAACTGGCTGGGAAAAGAAAGGATAAGGACCATGGCAGCACATGGATGTTTTATTACGTTTGAAGGTCCTGAAGGAAGTGGAAAAACATCACAGGCAGAACAATTAGCAGGATATCTTGAAGAGAAAGGACACGAGGTTGTTCTAACGTACGAACCAGGAGATACTTTGGTTTCAAAAGAAATTAGAAAGATTTTATTAGATCCTTCATCCCCTCAGATTGATTCCAGGACTGAATTGCTTTTGTTTGCTGCAGATCGGGCGCAGCATGTTTCAGAAATAATCAAAGAAGCACTAATTCAAAACAAGGTTGTTCTTTGTTGTAGATATGTAGATTCAACTATTGCTTATCAGGGATATGGCAGAAATATTGATCTTAACTTAATTCAGGAATTAAATGAGATTGCAACCGGAGGATTAATGCCGGATCTTACAGTTTTGCTTGACTTGGATGTCAGTCTTGGTTTGGAAAGAGCCATTAGAATCCGTAAAGAAGAATCTGCCTCGGGAGATAGTGATAGGATGGAATCTCAAAGAATTCAATTTCATGAACAGGTTCGAAAAGGCTTCCTTTCAATTGCTAATGACAATCCTGACCGTGTTAAAGTTTTAGATTCTTCAGTTCCATTTGAAGATGTGCAGAACAGTATAAGGAGTATAGTGGATGAATTCCTTAATCAAAATGATTAATGATCCCTTCCTTATTTTAGAAAAAGCATACAACCATGGCAGGTTAGCGCATGCATACCTGTTTACAGGCGGCGGTATCGAGCATATGAGGGCAATGGCCAGGCGTGTGGGGGCTCTTATTAATTGTGAGAATGCTGAAAGTTCTTCGTGCGGAAAATGCATTTCCTGCCGAAAGATAGCCGAGGACAAACATCCGGATGTTCAGTTTATTAAACCAGCCGGTGCAATGAGAAAACTTAAAATTGATCAAATCAGATCAATGCATGACATTGCACACATGAAACCATATGAAGGGCGTAATAAGCTCTTTGTATTTATTGAAGCTGATACTCTAAATGCAGAAGCATCGAATGCATTATTGAAAATACTTGAAGAACCGCCTGTTTGCACTTTTTTTATTCTAATATCATTGCATCCTGAAAAATTGTTCACAACAATATTATCGCGATGTCAGCGAGTTAGATTTATACGTAATGATGACAGTTGTTTTACTGAATTATCATTAAAAGACGGTTCTTTGTCAGATATTGAATTGACTCTTTTAAAGGAATTGACTGGCGGAGATATTGAAACAGCAAAACGATGGCTAGATGAGGGAATATTCGAACGCAAAATTCAGGCGCATAATATTTTAAATAAGGCTTTACAACCAGGTGGATATTCTTCTTTTGTTATGGCAGATAAGATACTTGTTGAATTAGAAACAAATAGGAAGGAAAGGGAAAAACTGCTTTCAGAAGAAATGCGTAAGTTAAAAGATGTTGAAAAGTCATATCTGAAAAATATCGAAAGTGAAGGGAACGCACAGATTGCAGGTGAATACCGTGAAGAAATTTTAGGAATATGGGATGTTTTTGCTTTTGGAATAAGGCAGTTTTATTTAAAAAACTTAAATGATAGCAAGTGTCCAATTATGGAATTAATGAAATTTGTCGAAGAGGGAAGAAAAAGGTCAATAAGTAATGTTCCTTTTCGTTTAATCCTGGAATCTTTTTTTCTGAAGTTGAAAGAGGCTGTTAATTCACCAGCCTCTTAATGAATGATTACTCGTTTACCTTGTAATATTGTGGTTTTTCAGCTATTTATTATGTTTCTAAAAAAAAGGCAATAATTATAAATTTAAAAAAATGGATTTAAATGTGAAAAAACTTATCCAGATAAGATTGCGTGAACACGGTAAAATTGATTTTTTTGAACAGAATGAACAGGACATTGGTTTTGCCGATTTATGTATTGTGGAATCTGATTATGGCAAAGAATATGGTCAGGCTATTTCTAATGTAGCTCTTGTTCCTGAAGAGGAGATAGAAGATCCTGCTCCTAAAAAAATTATCCGCAAGGCCAATTCAAGGGACATTGAGTCTATTGAAAAAAATCGTCGTGAAACGCCGGAAGCATTAAAAAAGTGTGTTGAGCGCGTTCAATCTCGGAATATGTTAATGAAAATGGTAGCAGCTGAGTATTCTTTGGATAGAAGCAAGGTGGTTTTTTATTTTACTGCTGAAGGAAGAGTTGATTTTAGAGAACTGGTTAAGGATCTTGCAGGAGTTTTTAAAGCAAGGATTGAACTTAGACAGGTTGGAGTCAGAGATGAGGCAAAAATTGTTGGAGGTTTGGGGATTTGTGGAAGGGTTCAGTGCTGTAAATTATTCATGAGAGATTTTGATCCGATAAACATACGTATGGCAAAAGCACAGAGATTACCGTTGAACCCAAGTAAAATATTTGGTCCATGCGGGCGCCTGTTATGTTGTTTAAAGCACGAGTATTCTGTTTATAAACAAATCCGGAAAACTCTTCCGAATGATGGCAGCATTGTTGAGACAAAAGCAGGAAAAGGACAGGTTATTGATCTAAATGTTATTAAACAGACTGTAATTGTTAATTTTGATGATGGCCGTATTATTGAGACTCCTGCTTCTGAAGTAAGAGTTATTGATGGGAAAAAGAAAGATAAAAATGAAAAGAAGTAAAATATTTTATCTTACAACAGCTATTGATTATGTTAATGCTCTTCCTCATCTTGGAACAGCTTATGAGAAAGTTGGTGCAGATGTATTGGCTCGTTATATGCGGTTAAAGGGAGTTGAAACCTTTTTCCAGATGGGAGTCGATGAGCACAGTCAAAACGTAGAAAAAGAAGCTAGAAAAGCTGGTTTATCTCCTAAGGATTATTGTGATCAGTTTGAAACCAAGTTTCTTGAAGTTTGGAAAAAACTTGATATTTCCTTCGACCAATTTTTGAGAACTACTGATGATTTTCATGTTGAGGCAATTCAAAGGATTTTTCAGACAATTTATGATAAAGGAGATATCTATAAAGGCTTTTATGAAGGCTGGTATTGCGTTTCCTGTGAGAATTTTTTGCAGGAGAAAGAGTTAGATGAGGGTTCTTGTCCAGTTCATAAAACAAAACCTCAATGGATCCGGGAAGAAAACTATTTTTTTGCTCTTTCCAGATATTCTAAAAAGCTGGAAGAATACATTAACAACAATCCTGATTTTATTCGTCCTGGAATAACACGGCGTGAAATTCTTAATGTAATAAAGGGGGGGTTGTCTGATATTAGTGTATCAAGATCTTCAATAGGATGGGGAATTCCTCTTCCTTTTGATACCTCGCATGTTGTTTACGTATGGTTTGATGCGTTATGCAATTATATATCCGGAGTAGGATTTTATAAAGATCCTGAGCAGTTTTCAAATTGCTGGCCCGCAAACATACATATTATTGGGAAAGATATTACCCGGTTCCATTGTATTATCTGGCCAGCAATACTCATGAGTTTAGGAATAGAACTGCCATTATCTGTTTACGGACATGGGTTTGTGTCTTTGCGCGGAGAGAAAATGAGTAAAACCTCAGGAACCCTTGTAAATCCTGTTGAAGCGGCAGAGGTGTTTGGTGTAGATTCTCTTAGATATTATCTAATGCGAGAGATCCCTTTTGATAAGGATGGCGATTTTACCTGGAAAGGTTTCCAGGGTCGTTACGAATCTGATTTAGCAAACGATTTAGGCAACCTTCTTAATCGTGTTATTGCAATGATAACTAAATATAATGAAAAGATTATTCCTGCTCCCGGGTTTGAAAATGATAATGACGTTTATATTTCAAACAAGGCTCAAAGTACAAAAAAACAAGTAGATGAGCATATGAATAATCTGGATTTTAACCGAGCACTTTCAAGTTTATGGGAGCTTATTCAAGCTTGTAATCAATATGTTGAAAAGACAGCGCCGTGGAATCTTTTTAAAGACAAATCTCAAGAAAGCAGATTGTTGGAAGTTCTAGGGGTAATGGCAGAGTGTTTAAGGCGGATAGGACTGCTTTTGAGTCCGTTTATGCCTTCTGCTGCACTTGAGATTATGCGCCAGATTGGTTTAGATAGTGGTATAGATTTCGGGGATTTATCAGAAGAAAATTTCAATAAAAGTGTTTTGACCGGAAAAATAGTGCAGAAGGGGATACCTCTTTTCCCAAAGAAAGACGAGGGTCATGCCTCAGGATAGTATGAAAAGTAGTTCGCCTGTTTATTTTGATACTCATGCGCATTTAAACGCCGTGGAGTTTGTTAAGGATATACGAGAGGTTATAAATAGAGCCAGGGAAAAGGGAGTACGGTGGATTCTTGATGTAGGTGATTCTGTAGAGTCATCTAAAAAATCCATTGAACTGTTCAAGGATTATTCTGAAATATATTCGTGTATAGGTATTCATCCGCATAACGCAGGCAAAGCTTTGGAATCGGACTTTCATGAACTGGAAAAATTATTATTAAAAGATTCTGTAGTTGCTCTTGGTGAGGTTGGGTTGGATTACTACTACGAGTTTTCCGATAAGGATGTTCAGAAGGAAATTTTTGCAAAACAGATACGTTTAGCGAAAAGACTTGGAAAACCGGTTGTGATTCATTGCAGACAAGCGGAGAATGATTTGGTATCTATTATACAAAAAGAAGGTCCTGTAAAAGGAGTTGCTCATTGTTTTAGTGGTAACGCTGATTTTTTGAAGGAATGTTTAGATATTGGATTATGGATTTCTTTTTCAGGAATAATTACATTTAAAAAAGCAATGGATTTAAGAGAAACGGCTTCTGCAGTGCCTTTGGATAAATTGCTTATTGAAACTGATTCTCCTTATCTTTCACCTGTTCCTTTCAGGGGTAGGCGAAATGAACCGGCATTCGTTACAGAAGTAGCTCGTTGTATTGCAGAAATCAGAGGGGTTTCGCAAGAAAAGATAGCTGAAACTACAACTGAAAATGCATTAAGTTTTTTTGATTTGAAGCAAAATGGACATAGCTATACTATGAAGTAAACGGTTTCTTGTCCAAATCGCTGTGAAAGGATGTTTTTAAAAATGAATGATTTATACATAGGGATTGATTTAGGTGGAACATTTTTAAAAGCAGGTCTCTGCGATGCCTTGGGGGAAGTCCATAGCAGAAAATCAATAAAAACCAAATCTGATGAAGGAAAAGATCTAATTCTCAGTGACATTATGGGACTTGTTAATTATTTCAAAAAAAAGGCTGAGAACCTTGGAATAATTAAAGCTTTTGGAATGGGGGTTCCTGGGCTTGTTGATATTAACAAGGGTATTATTTATGAACTCACAAATATTCCCGGGTGGAAAAATGTTCCTATTAGGGAAATATTGGAAGCAAAAACAGGACTTCCTTGTTATGTAGATAATGATGTAAATGTAATGACACTCGGAGAATTCAGGTATGGTGCTGCCAGGGGTGCAGATAATGTAATTGGACTTACTCTTGGCACAGGCGTAGGAGGGGGACTTATTATTAACGGACACCTGTATCGTGGAAGCACAATGTCTGCCGGTGAAATAGGCCACGTGAACGTAGAGAAAAACGGACGAGCGTGTAACTGTGGCAGTTTTGGGTGTCTTGAACAATATGTTGGGAATAAGCAAATTGTAGAACGGGCTATAGAAAAGATTAATGCCGGGAAAGAAACCACAGTATTAATAGACATTGTTGAAGGCAATTTGGAATTAATGACGCCAAAGATTCTGTCTGCTGCTGCTGAAAGGGGCGACAAAGTTGCTATTGAAGTATGGGAGGAGACCGGTGAATATTTGGGTATAGTCCTGGCAGGATTAATAAATGTAATAAATCCGGATATTATAGTTATTGGAGGAGGAGTATCAAAATCCGGTAAGTATATACTTAAACCTGTAACAAAAACAATTATGGCTAGAGCAATGGATGTGTCATCAAAAGCAGTTTCTGTCGTATTAGCAAAGCTGGGAGGAGATGCTGGAATTATTGGGGGCGCAGCTTTAGCTAAGGAAGAGTTACCCTTATAATATTTTGAAATGAGGTAAAATATGGCGATATTAATAACCGGAGGCGCAGGTTTTATAGGTTCTCATCTTACAGAACGGTTGCTTTCCGAAACTGAAGAAATTTTATGTATTGATAATTTCAATGATTTTTATGATCCTGCAATAAAACGCTGCAATGTTGCCCGGTTTATTGATAACGATAATTACAAGCTTTTAGAGGGAGATATCCGAAACAAAGAATGGATAAATGAGGTTTTCCAAAAACATTCAATAAAATCTGTTGTCCATTTAGCAGCACGTGCTGGTGTTCGGCCTTCTCTTACTGAACCATATCTATATGAAGACGTAAATGTTTTCGGGACATTGAATATTCTTGAAGCATGTAAAGATCATAATGTTGATAAAATGATATTTGGTTCATCCTCTTCTGTATATGGAATTAACAGCAAAGTTCCTTTTTCTGAAGAGGACCCTCTTCAGAAACCGATAAGTCCTTATGCAACAACGAAAATTACAGGTGAAATGCTTTGTCATACGTATCACCACTTGTACGGAATAAGAATAGTTGCCCTGCGTTTTTTTACAGTTTACGGTCCACGTCAAAGACCTGAAATGGCTATTCATAAATTTACAAGAGCTGTTAACATGGGGAAGGAAATACCCATGTACGGAGATGGCACTTCCAGAAGAGACTACACATTTATTGACGATATAATTAATGGTATTGTTGCTTCTTTAAGAAGTTCCCTTAAATATGAGGTTCTTAATCTTGGTGAATCTGACACAATACAGCTTATTGATTTAATAGACCTTATTCAGAAAAATATGGGTAAAAAAGCAAAAATAAAAAAATACTCACTTCAGCCTGGAGATGTACCAATAACCTATGCTTCTATTGAAAAAGCAAAGAAACTTATTGGATATTCCCCTAAAGTTTCTATCCAAGAGGGAATTTTCAGATTTTGTCAGTGGTATAAGACTGAATGTGGTAACTAAATATTTTTATAAAAGGATAGATAGTTCATGAAAGTGCTTGTTACTGGTGGTGCCGGTTTTATCGGTTCACATCTGTCTGAGCGGCTATTAGATGATGGACATGAAGTAGCCGTTCTTGACAATCTTTCAACCGGAGACGCAAAGAATATTGAGAAAATAAGAGTTCGCGATAACTTTTTATTTCATTATGGTTCAGTTCTGGATAAAAGCCTTCTTTTTTCTTTAATCCGTGAATCTGAAGTTGTGGTCCATTTAGCAACTGCGGTGGGTGTCAAACTTATTGTAGAAGATCCTTTGAACTCTATAGAGACAACATGGAGAGGAACAGAGCATGTTTTTGATGCGGCTAACCGCTTTAAGAAAAGGGTAATTATTGCTTCTACGTCAGAAATATTCGGAAAGAATGAAAGTCAGGTACTTAAAGAGGACGATGATAGAATTTTAGGGACAACCAGGATCAGGCGGTGGGGGTATTCATGTACAATGGCGTTAAATGAATTCTTTGCGATGGCTTATCATCAGGAGCGAAAGCTTCCGGTTATAGTTGCAAGATTGTTTAATGTTTGCGGACCACGTCAAAGCGGTCGTTTTGGCATGGTATTTCCGCGGTTTCTTTCAGCAGCTTTTTCTTCAGATCCTATTGAGGTGTTTGGGGACGGGCATCAAATAAGAACTTTTTTATATGTTGATGATGCTGTAGATGCTATAACTGGCCTTTTAAAAAGTGATAAAGCATATGGAGAAATATACAATATTGGAGGTACTGAAGAGATTTCAATAATAGAATTGGCACGTCGTATTGTTAAATTGACAAGAAGTCAGTCGAAGATCACGAAAATTCCTTATGAAGATGTATTCAGTCACGATTTTGAAGATATGAGAATTCGTGTGCCTAATATTGATAAAATTCAGTCAGTTATTGACTTTAAACCTAGAATAGGAATTGACGAAGCTATAGAAAGAACGATAGCTTATATTAATAATGATCTGTAAAAGATAGAAGATATTTGAGTAATTATAATAAAGGAGAGGAATTAAAATGGTAAAACGAATCGTATTTGCTGGGTTGATTTGTATTGGGTTTATTTTATCAGCTGGTTATACCTTCGCGCAGGAAGGTTCTGCAACACTTCCATTAACCTGTGATGCAGACAAAATGGATTATGATCGTGAAAATGGCATAATTACTGGAACAGGGAATGTAAAAATTATATATGAAGATGTTACACTTGAAGCTGATAAGGTGACTGTGGTTCTTGAAACAAAGGATGCATATGCTGAGGGTAACGTACGTGTAACACAGGGCGAGAAGATTATAACTGCCGAAAAGATGCATTATAACTTCGACACCAAGCAAGGTGATGTCGACAAACCGGAAGGGTTTGTCTATCCATGGTATTGGAAAGGTGACAAGGTTGAAAGACATTCTCCTGAGTTTTATGAAGTCCACAATTGTGTATTAACAACGTGTGAAGATTGTGATAATCCCAAATATCATTTAAAAGCTAAAAAGGTTCAGATATATCCTGGAAACAAATTGATAGCACGTCATGTCGTTTTATACTTTGGCAAGATTCCGGTATTTTATTTGCCAATATACTCACAATCTTTAAAAGATGAGAAATCACGATGGACTGTTATCCCGGGAAACAGTGATAAATGGGGAACTTATCTTTTATCGGCTTATGACTGGTTGCTTACAGAATATGTCGATAGCACACTCCGTTTGGATTATCGTCATAAGAGAGGCCTGGGAGTTGGCGTAGATGTGGATTATAGAATTAAGAAAAAAGATAAACAGGTTGGGGCAGGTGAGGTTCAAACATACTATATTGATGATGATGCTTATGAACCGGAAGGAGAATCCGCCAGAAAGAAAAAGCGTTATAAGGCAGAGCTGAAACATTTACAGTTTATTACGCCTACTGTCAAGTTAAGAGCGGAAGCCCATAAGCTTAGTGATAAAGATATTTTGCGAGATTTTTTCCGAGGAGAATATGATGATGACGCACAGCCTTCAAGTTATATAGATATCTCAAAGCTGAGCAACAATTATTTATTAAGCCTTTATGCCCGAAAACGTCTAAATGATTTCTATGACGTTGTTGAACGTTTGCCTCAACTGAAATTAGATGCTCGTAATCAACAAATATTTGAGACACCTTTTTATTACGAAGGTGAAACCAGCATAGTTAAACTGGAAAAAAGATTTGACGAAGACGATGGGATAAATGAAAACTATGATTCTGTTCGTTTTGATACGTATAATCTTATTTCTTATCCGAAAAAGTATTTCGGTTGGCTTGAAGTCACTCCTAACATAGGAACCCGTCAAACATTTTATTCCAAAGGAGAAGATGAAGAAGAAGATCTTTGGAAAGGCATTTTTATTACAGGCATTGATTTTAGTACGAAAATGTTTAGGATATACGATGTTGAAAATGAGAAATGGAACCTAAATGATTTGCGTCATGTGATTGAACCAGGTATTGAATATACTTATTATCACAAACCTTCAGTTGACTATTCATCTATTTATAAGTTCGATTCGATTGACAATATTGGATATCAGAACTCATTTAGACTAAGCCTTCGCAATAAACTTCAAACGAAAAGAAAGAAACAGATAGCAAATCTTATCGATTTATGGACATATATAGACTATTACCCCAAACCGGATGGGTACAAATATATTGATATTGATGAAGATGATGATGAGTCAGAGTTAAGAAAACATTTTTCGAATTTCTTTATTGATTTACAATTGCGGCCTTTAAACGGTTTGCAAATGGATGTTGAGGCTAGTATCGACCTTTACGATGGTCTGGTGGATATTTTAAATACAGATCTATCTGTATATCGAAATGATTTATGGAATGTAAGTGTTGGGCATCGCTATCGCAGAGAGGACAGTTCTCTGCTTTCTTATGAAATTAATTTCAAACCTAGTGAAATTTGGAATTTCAAACTTTATCATAGGTATGAATTTGAGACGGGAGATATGGAAGAGCAGGAATATACAATTTACAAGCGTCTTGATTGTGATTGGAATACCGCTCTTACTTTTAGAAAAACCGGAGATGATGCTCAGGTATGGATGGTATTCTGGCTTTCCGCTTATCCGGATATTACGATGAGTGTCGGTGAATAATACAGGTTATAGCGTGGTCTATTGCTTATAGAAAGAAAAAAGCATTTAAGAGAGAAGGCTATTCTGGTTGGTCTTGAATGGGGTAGGCCAACCAGCGGGCGGCGCTGGGATTTGGATGAAAGCCTTTCTGAATTGGAAAGTCTTACAAAAACAGCCGGAGCTGAGGTTGCAGAGCATTTCAGTGTTTTTAGAAAAGCACCTAATCCTGCTACATTTATAGGGAAAGGCAAAGTTGAAGAACTCAAAATTTTGCTCGATTCACATAAAGCGAATCTTGTTATCTTCGATGATGAATTAACGCCTGCTCAATACAGAAATCTTACAGAGAATCTAGGTGTAAGAGTTGTAGACAGAAGTCAACTAATTCTTGATATTTTTGCCAGTCGGTCCAGAACCAAAGAATCTAAACTGGAAATAGAACTTGTTCAGCTTCAGTATCTCCTGCCTCGTCTCACAGGATTATGGCAGCATCTTTCCAGGCAGGAAGGTGGTGTTGGAACAAGGGGACCTGGTGAAAAGCAGCTTGAAGTTGATCGCCGTCGTGTAAGAGATCGTATTTCCAGGCTGAAAAAAGCGCTAAAAGGTATAAGCTCATATCGGAAAGTTCAAAGACAGAAAAGACTACGCAGAGCCGTTCCTTTAGTTTCCCTTATCGGATATACAAATGCAGGAAAAACATCCCTGTTTAATTCTTTAACGGAAAGCCGAAATAAAATTGAGAACAAACTTTTTGCAACCCTTGATCCTACCATTAGAAAATGGAAGTTTGCTGGAGATGTCCCTCTTTTGATAGCGGATACAGTAGGTTTTATCCGCAAGCTTCCTCATCATCTTGTTGAATCATTCAAAGGTACCCTTGAAGAAGCTTCATGGTCTGATCTTATTATAAATGTTGTGGATTTGTCTGATCCAATGATGGATGAAAAAAATGAGATAGTTTATCAAGTGCTTGATGAACTTGGAGCATTGCATAAACCAATAATTATGGTATTAAACAAGATAGATCTTGTGCCGAACTATAAAGAGTTAATTAACAGGTTTTCAAAGTATAATTATCCCGTTGTACCGGTATCTTCAAAGACATTTGAAGGATTAAATGGACTTTTGGAGACTATTAAGCATGTTTTATCGAAGCAGAAGGAGG
>JAVCCS010000292.1 GCA_030765365.1 Candidatus Theseobacter exili | reverse complement strand
ATGGAAGATCTCGTACAAGAGTTGATGAGTAGATTTGAGGAAGAAAAGATTTCAATTTCAATTCCTTCTTCCAGAGCTGACAAATATTCAGTTGATATTGCCAGGCAAGTTCAGAAGGTTCGTAAAACAGGAATTACTATAGCTCCTGAGGCTGGCACTGAACGCCTTAGAAAAGTTATAAATAAGAATTTAAGACATGAGCAGATTATTGAAACAGCAAAATATATTTTTGCATGCGGATGGAAAGTTATAAAACTGTATTTTATGGTTGGATTACCAACTGAAACCATGAAGGATATAGATGGAATCATAGAGTGCATTTATGATGTTTTGAATGCTTCAAAAAGGGATGGTAAAGGAAAACCATTTGGTAAAGTCAATGTTACTATCTCAACATTCATTCCAAAACCCCATACACCGTTTCAATGGATGCCTATGATGGACCTTGATAGAATTAGATATGTGCACGGCTATTTAAGAAAACGCATATGTTCTAACAAGATTAAGTTGAAGTTTCATCAACCTGATACTTCTCTGCTTGAATGTGTCTTCTCAAGAGGAGACAGGCGTCTTTCTAAAGTGATTGAAAATTCATGGAGGAACGGGTGTCGTTTTGATGAATGGACTGAGTGTTTTGATGTAAATCTTTGGAATAAATCTTTTATTGATATTGGCATTGATCCTAAAGAGTATCTTAGAGAAAGAGAACAGGACGAAGGTTTTCCCTGGGAAATAATAAATACTTCAGTATCAAGAGAGTTTTTATGGCAACAGCGTTGTAATGCGTACAAAAACGATGAACTTTTGGAAAACAGGTAAGGGTTATGGTTGAGAAAGTAAGGTTGCGATATCGCAAAAAAGGACTAATCAGATTTATTTCGCACAGAGATCTATTGCGTTTACTGCACAGGATGATTAAAAGAGCTGGTATCCCTGTTGCTTTTTCCGGAGGTTATTCTCCTCATATGAAAGTTTCTTTAGGCTTGTCTCTTGCTGTTGGATGGGAGAGTGAAGAAGAAATTGCAGATATAAGTTTGGTAGAGGACATGCAGACAGAGGTTGTTTTAGAAAAACTTTTATTGAGTGCTCCTGAAGGTGTTATTCCTTATTCAGTTGAAATCAAGGATGAAAACACACCCAAGATTATTTCAGGGCTTAAAACGGTCAATTACTTGATTAAACATACATCTCAAAATAACTTTTCTGAAAAATGTAAAAAGGCTTTTTCTAGACTTGCAAAAAGGAATAATCTTGAAGAGAATGAATGTTTTGACAGTGAATTATCTTTTTCGGACTGGATAGAAAACTGGAGAATTGATAATGAAAGTGTTTTTTTGGAACTAAGAATAATAAGGGGTATGAGTTTTTCACCGCTAAAGATGTTGCAGGGAATTACAGGCGAATTACTTGAATCATTGAGGCAAGTACATGTAATAAGGATATCGCAGAATTATAATTAACTGAATTGTGTGTTAAGGAGAATCAAATGAGTAGAATCATAGCGATCAGTATGGATGAAATGGAGCGTCGCGTTGCTATGATTGTCAACAACAAACTTGAATTTTTCGCGATTGAAAGAGAGAGCGAAAAACGTATTGTTGGCAATATTTATAAGGGACGTGTTGTAAATGTTCACAAAAGCATTCAGGCTGCTTTTGTCGATGTAGGATTAGGAAGAAACGGGTTTCTTCACGTTTCTGATGTAGTGGATGCGTCCTCTGGCGTTGAAAGCATAATTGAAGAGGATTTCTATGAGGATGAAGAAGAAGAGATTCTGGGACAGAAAAGAAATATTGAAGATATGGTAAAGGAAAAACAGGAAATTCTGGTGCAAGTTATCAAGGAACCAATACGGACTAAAGGTGTAAGGCTTTCATCCAACATTACATTTCCTGGACGTTATTTGGTTTTTATGCCGAACTATAAAAGAAGAGGCATTTCGCGAAAGATTGAAGACAGACAGGAAAGGCGAAGACTAAAAGAAATTGTGGATTCTTTAAAGGTTCCTGAAGGCATGGGGCTGATAGTTAGAACAGCAGGTGAAGGAAAACCAAAGAAATTTTTTGCGAGAGATTATAGATATCTTATGGCTCAGTGGAAACAACTTCAAAAGAAAGCCAGAAAAGCACCTCCACTATGCTGTATTCACACGGAACTCGACCTTGTTATTCAGACAGTAAGGGATTCATTCACTGAGGAAGTGGATAAATTGGTGATTGATTCTAAAGATGAGTTTAAAAGGGTTAGGAAATTCATCAATTCTGTTATGCCCAACTTTCGTTCAAAGCTTGAAATTAGTCCAACTGAGGAGCCAATATTTGCCTATTTTGGTATTGAGAACGAGATCCGTAAGATATTTAATAGAAAAATATGGCTGAGAGGGGGCGGATATATAATTATTGAAAGAACAGAAGCTCTTGTTGCGGTAGATGTGAATTCCGGTCGTCAGGTTAGTGGAAAAGATATGGAAGAAATGGTTCTATCGACAAATCTTGAAGCTTCAGAAGAAATTGCCAGACAGTTAAAGCTTAAGAATCTCGGAGGTATTATAATAATTGACTATATTGATATGAAGTCCAGAAAAAACCGTTTAAAAGTTATGCAGCGGCTTAAATCTGCATTAAGAGATGATAAAGCAAAGAACAATATTCTTCCTATAAGCGACATAGGTATTCTTGAAATGACACGTCAAAGAATAAGGGAAAGTACTCATAGTGAAATATTTGAAGCATGTACATATTGTAATGGGATTGGTAAGGTTAAATCTACCAATACAATAAGCATTGAGATTCTTAGAGAAGTGAACAACCTTATAGATAAGAAAAGGGTTAAAACCTTGAAATTAATTGCCAACCCTGAAATAGCAGGCAAGATTGAAGAGGGTTTTCCTCTGGTCATTAAAAAAATACGAAGAAGAATAAGAAATTTTCAACTGGAACAGGATTCCGGTTTGCATGTAACGGATTACAAAATAATTGAATAAGACAATTTTAGATTTATACTTTTTAACACTCGTTTACAATACAGCGATGTATTGTCGTACTACATGTGTCTAGTCTAAACCTTAAGAAATGTCAGAAATGTGGCTCAAGTGGATTTGGGCTATAGCCCGAAAAAATATGAAAACATTCTGAAAGCAAGGCAGAATGTGTGGTTTTATGTGATAACCAATAAAAAGTTTATCAAAGTGTAAAAATCCCATTGACACACATTATTCATATCTTTATAGTATGGCCTTGCAATTTTTACAATTTTTATATTAGATTTTGGAGGTTCTGATGTTTGCCATAATTGAAACAGGCGGCAAGCAGTATAAGGTATCTGAAGGAGACCGTATTCGTATTGAGCTTCTTGGCGTTGGTGATGGCGAGGAAGTTGATTTCGAGAAAGTACTACTTGTATCAGACGGTGAAAAGACACAGGTAGGCAGGCCTTATCTGGAAAAAACGGTTGTTAAAGGTAAAGTTCTCGGTGAAGATCGGGAAAAGAAAATTATAGTTTTTAAATTTAAAAGACGTAAGAAATTTCGCAACAAAACTGGTCATCGTCAAAATGTTTCTGTTGTTGAAATTTTGTCAATAGGTTCTGGCGGCAAAAAAACTTCTGTAAAAAAGCAGAAAGAACAAAAACCTGTTGAAGAGACAGTTGCTGTCGAATCTGAATAATTGAATTTACTCAGGAGTAGTAGAAATGGCTCATAAAAAAGGTCAGGGGACATCAAGGAACGGCCGAGATTCAAATTCTCAGCGTTTAGGCGTTAAAAGGTTTGCCGGACAGGTTGTAACTGGCGGCAGTATTCTGGTTAGGCAGAGAGGCACAAAATTTAAGCCAGGTCAGAATGTTGGAATTGGTAAAGATGATACACTATTTGCTAAGATGGATGGTGTAGTTCAGTTTGAAGGACACAATGTTCGTACAAAACGGATTAGTGTATATCCAGAATAATAATGACCAACTTGGCGGTGACTGCCAGTGTTCATAGACAAAGCAAAAATACTCGTTAAATCTGGTAAAGGTGGAAACGGGTGTGTAAGTTTTAGAAGAGAAAAGTACGTACCTCGTGGTGGGCCGGATGGTGGAAACGGCGGCAACGGAGGTAACGTATTTTTTTTTGTTGACGAAAATGTGTTTACATTAATACAGTTTCGATACCAACCTCTTCTTAGGGCAGGAAATGGAATTCAGGGGCAGGGAAAGAACAAAACAGGCCATAGTGGACCTGATTGTAAAATATCGGTACCTCCGGGTACAGTAGTACGTGATGCAGAAACCGAAGAAGTCATTTTTGATATGACAGAACCTGGACAGACAGAAGTTATATTGTCCGGAGGCAAAGGCGGTAGAGGTAATGCCACTTTTGTATCGTCTACCAACCGTGCTCCCAGGGAATTCACTGAGGGAGAACCAGCTGAAGAAATGAAGCTTGTTCTAGAACTTAAGATTGTTGCTGATGCAGGTCTTGTAGGATTCCCGAATGCTGGAAAATCTACTCTGATTAATCAAGTAAGTCACGCACATTCAAAAGTAGCTGCATATCCTTTTACTACCCTTCAGCCTATTTTGGGTGTTGTTACAAAAGTAAGCGATTATGACGAAATTGTAATTGCTGATATTCCAGGGCTAATACGCGGTGCACATGAAAATATTGGCCTTGGACACCAGTTTCTAAGACACATTGAGAGAACAAGATGTCTCATATACGTAATTGATGTTTCGCTGGAACCGGGATGTGAAGATCCTGCTGAAGCTTATAAATCTTTAAGAAACGAGTTGAAACTACATGATGAAAGGCTTCTTGCAAAACGGCAGATAATTGCAGCGAATAAAATGGATTTAACTAATTCAGAGGAAGGGTTGAAAAAACTCAGAGATTATTGTAAAAAAGGGGAAAAGATATTCCCTATATCTGCAGCTACGGGAAAAGGAATTAACCTGTTATTAAAAGGTTTGTGGAATCAGGTATCAGAATCTCGCGGGATAAAAAAAGCAAAATAGACAATTATTTGGAGATAGAGATGGATCGCAGATCCCTGATGAAAGATGTTAAAATACTTGTTATTAAAGTAGGGACCCGTGTGCTTGCAACGGATGCTGGCACACTTGATGAAGAAAGAATTAGTGCACTTGTTAGAGAAATTGCGCAAATTTGCAATAATGGAATAAAAGTTGTTTTGGTTTCATCTGGGGCGATTACAGCAGGTATTGGTATAATAGGATTGAAAAACAAACCTAAAACATTACCTGATAAGCAGGCAGCAGCAGCAGTTGGTCAAAGCAGGCTCATGGAGGTGTATAATAGAGTATTTGATGAATCAGGAATGATCTCGGCTCAGATTTTACTTACTGCTGAGGACTTGAATGAGAGGCGGCGTCATCTAAATGCCAGGAATACATTAGTGACACTTTTGTCACATGGAATAGTGCCTGTAGTTAACGAGAACGATACTGTTTCTGTTGATGAAATACGTTTTGGAGAAAATGATCGTCTTTCAGCACTTGTTGCACAGTTGATACAAGCTGACCTTCTGTTAATACTTTCGGATGTTGACGGCCTGATGAGTGCAGATCCGACACATGGAGGTGAATCAATGCTTATTTCATGTGTGGAATCAGTTGATGATTCAATTCGTTCAATGGCTGGCGATGCATCTGCTCATGGAGTTGGAACCGGAGGAATGAGAACTAAACTTGAAGCAGCTCAAATCGTAACAAGAGCTGGCGAGACAATGGTTGTCGCAAATGGTAGAAAAGACGGGGTTATTACTGCCGTTCTTTCTGGAAAGGATGAGGGAACCTTGTTTTTGCCTAAGACTGGTCGGCTTTCAGGAAAGAAAAGATGGCTTGCTTTTTTTGCAAGACCAAACGGCATGATATCAATTGATAAAGGAGCT
>JAVCCS010000009.1 GCA_030765365.1 Candidatus Theseobacter exili | reverse complement strand
TACTGGAATTCCTCTTATGTTGTTGACAATAGAGTTGAGCAGCAGAGAAAACAGGTAACTACCACTCGAACAGTAAACCAGCATTTCGACAAGTTTGAAGAAGCTCTTGACGGCGTAGATTTTGAGATAGGTCTAAAAATTCCTGTTATTGATAAAATTGCTGAGACAAGGGTGTTTGGCGGGTATTATAAATACAGCAGCAAGTACGGTGAAGATATAAAAGGCTGGAAATCAAGGCTGGAAATAAGGGCTTTGCCTGCATTGATAATCGATGCAGAGCTGTACGAAGATAAGAAACTTCATGGTACTGATTATTATGTTGGTGTACGCTTGAATGTACCGTTTGATTTCGGAAACCTGTTTAAGGGAAAAAACCCGTTTGAAGGTGCAAAAGCATGGTTTAAAAAAGGTTCAAGGACCATGAAGGACAGGATGACGGAAATGGTTATCCGGGATCTGGATGTTATTACTGAAGAGTCTGATTATATTGAGGACATGAGCAAAAAAATTGACGTTACTACAATGGAAGAGAATGCTTTAAGGCAAACATTGCGCGATGACATTACTTTTGTAAGCAAGGATTATAACGGTGCAGCAAATGACGGAACCTTTGAACAGCCTTATACGACAGTACAGGACGGTGTCGATAATGCATTTGGTGCCAGCTATGTGTATGTAGATAATGAAGGAAATCCTTATTATGAAAATGTAGTGTTAAGAAAGAATGTAAAGCTGTGGGGCAGCGGTTATGCCGAATTTGGATGTGAGAGCGGTGTTAAACCAATAATAAACGGAAGTGGAAAGACAAATGATAATGTTATTACTTTAAGAGACAATAACGAGATTATGGGTTTAAAAATCAAAAATGGTGGAAACGGTATTTATGGCAATGGCAGGAGCAATATTAATATTCATCACAATAAAATTTATAATAATAAGGGTACTGGTATATTTATAGAAAGTAAATCTAAGAAAGATATTGCCGGTTATGTTATTTCCGAAAATCTGATTAAAAATAATGAAAATATTTCGTCTGACGTAGGACATGGGATTTCTTTTACGATTGAAGGAGGAGGAAAGATCTCAGATATAAATATACTTAATAACGTAATTACAAAGAATAAAAATGACGGCATTGACATGGATTCAAGAAATGGGAGCAAATATAAAGATGTAATCATTTCGGGAAACCAGATTATAAATAACAACGGTTCGGGTTCAGACGGTATTGATTGTTCTTTCGAGGATAAATCTACACTTACTAACTGCCTAATTACCAACAATACTGTTAATGATAACGCTAGCGACGGAATAGAGATGGATGCAGATGAAGGTTCAGTATTTTCAAATTTAACAATCTCAAATAATACCGTTAAAAGGTCCGGGACAGACGGCATAGATCTTGACGCCGATGATGATTCCACATTCGAGAAGGTTGTCATTACCAATAATACCGTTAATAATAGCGATAGCGATGGAATAGAGATGGATGCATATAAAGGTTCAGTATTTTCAAATTTAACAATCTCAAACAATACCGTTAATAATTCTGGCACAGATGCCATAGATGTTGATTGCAGTGAGAATGCCAAATTCAAGCAGGTTGTAATTACCAACAATACAATCAAAAAAGCTGACAACCACGGTTTAGAGATTGATCTTGATGATTCAAAATTGGTTGAAGGCCTGGTTATAAGTAATAATTATATTTATAAAGTCGATGATATAGGTATAAATCTTGACATTGATGGTGTAAAAGAAGTTTCTCAGATTCAAATTTTGAACAACACTGTTATCGGATCAAAGACTGCTGACGGAATAAATATCTACACAGACGATACAAAAGTGAAAAAGCTTGTTGTTTCCGGGAATATGGTAACTGAAAATAAACAGGACGGTATTGATATTATTGTAGATATAGGTGGTACCATTAAAGAACTGGTTATGGAAAACAATGTTGTTATTAAAAATGGAAGTAACGGAATTTACCTGGATGATGATGGCGGTACCTTCAAGTCTATTCTTTTAGGGGATAGCACCCTTAATGAAGGTGGTTTTAATTCAATCTATAAAAATAACAGGTCAAATAACGGTTCTTTCGATTTACTAAATGATTCGGGAATTAATGGATTGAAAGCCGAAAACAACTGGTGGGGGCAGGATGCAAATCCGAAAACAGCAGGACAAATCGGCGGGGCAGACAGCGTTGATGTAAAGCCATGGCTTTCTGCTGATCCGAATTAAGGTAAGGAAGAACAACTGTATATTAAATAAAAAATGCCCATCTTTCAGGTGGGCATTTTTATATCCAGTGTCAAGAAGTAAATCTATTCAATTGTGACTTCAAAATCATCAAAATACGCTGTTCCTTTTGAAGTTTCACTGCGTCCAAGAGTATATGCAAGGATTCTGGTCTGGGTTGCACCAGCCGGTGCCATTGTTTTTGCTTTTAGGAGTGTCCAGTCAGTTGTTGAATTTGCCAGATGCCTGCTGTCGATATGTCCTGCTTTTAGCGGTTCTTCATCGTTCCAGAATTCAATTCTTAAATAGATCTCGGCTCCCGCTGTAAGTTTTGCTTCTTTTGGATTAAAGACCCAGGCTTTACAGGAAACGGTCTGTCCTGGCCGAACAGGCAGTTCCTGGCCGAAACATCCCATTCCTTTGCCGAATATATCGCGCTGTGCTGCCCAGGTGCCTCCGCGCTTATGAGTTCCGCTGATTTCACCGCTGTTTTCCCCAACGTTCCAGTTATACCAGCTGTTTTCGCCATCTTCAAAACCGGGGTTTTGAAGTGTTTCATCTGCCAGTATGGGTGATGCCCATATTATTGTAAAAGCACCAATTCCCAGTCCGGCAAGAAAAAGACATTTTCTAATTTTCATTGTCAATATTCCTTTATTTGCTGTTTTTTAAACAATATACCTGAAAAACCTTTTTACCTTTTTCCTCAACTTTTTCAACACCGTGTAAATCTCCCTCAAATCCTGGGAAATCATGTTCAAAATCTTCAACCAGCCTGAGATAGTCGATTATAATTTTAGTTTTTTTAGTGAATTTTTCGCCTGGCATGATGATGGGGATTCCGGGAGGGTAGGGAACTACCATTACGGCCGGTATGCGGTTCATTATATCCTTGATGCGCACAAATTCAACATTACCCTTTACCAGCTCGCTGTAGGCATCTGCCGGTATCATTTCCTGTTCAGGCAGAACGGAAAAGCTGTCCAGCATAATATCAACTATTCTGTTTTCTTTTAAATGATTGTGCATTTGCTGACAAAGATCTTTTACACCCATTCCCTCATATCTTTCAGGATTATTTGCAGGGAGATCAGGAAGGATTTCTTCAAGCGGGGCATTTGCATCGTAAAGGCGCTTAAAGTTAAGCATTTCGGCCAGGAGTGTTCCGGATTTGCCTTTTGTAATGCCTATTGAGAAAAGAATCAGCCAGGAGTAATGCCCGGTTTTTTCTACGACAACACCCTTAGTCATAAGAAATTTTGTAACAATTGAGGCGGGGATACCCCATTCGGCAAGTTCTCCGTCAACACTGATTCCCGGGCATGCAATTGTTACTTTAAGGGGATCCAGCATGATATATTCTTTTTCAATGTCATCAAAGAGATGCCATTTTGCTCCGGGTTTGAGGGTCCAGCTTTCCTGATCATTAAGCAGAAAATCTGTTTCAGCTTTTTCAAAACTGATCTGTTTAGGCTTTCCTTTTTCCTTTATTTGAACAGTTTCAGGCTGCCAGGATGTAAACCACCAGTTTGAAGAATTGCTTTTTTCTTTTTTCTTAATTTCTTTACCAATTTGCACCATTTTTTTTCGGAAAATAATGGGTTCTTCCAGGGTTTCGTTCATAAGCTGTCTTCCGCCCTGTCCCTTCATCATCCTTGCGGCAACATCAAGTGTCGCTATGATTCCGTATTGGGGTGATGTTGATCCATGCATCATATATGCTTCGTTAAACAAATCGTGGGCAACCTTTTCTTTTCCTCCGTTTTTGACATGTATCATGGATCCCTGGGACCATGCTGCGAGGAGTTTATGCGTGGAATGTGTTGTAAAAATCGGAGGATGATCCGGTTTCTCACCCTTACTTGTCATTCCATAATGGTGCTCGTATATAGGATGGAAACGTGCATATGCATACCAGGCTTCATCAAAATGCAGGTTGTCAACAATGCCGCTTAGCCTGTCCTTGATCCCCAGGACGTTATAGCACAGGCCGTCATAGGTGGAATTGGTTACTACAGCCATTTTGGGTCTTTTTTTCTTATCTTTTGCTTTAATAAGCTGACAGTCATTAATTTTTTTCTGAATTGTTTCTTTATTGAACTCACTCAAATGTATTGGCCCGATTGTTCCAAAAGCATTTCGTGTCGGAAGAAAATACACCGGTGTTGCGCCTGTTACTATCATTGCATAGTTAAGGGATTTATGGCAGTTTCTGTCAACGAGTGCGATATCTCCTTTAGTTACCCTTGCGTGCCAGACAATCTGATTTGCAGTAGATGTTCCGTTCAGCACAAAATAAGTGAGGTTTGAATTGAATATTTTTGCAGCTTCTTTTTCAGCATCTCCCACAACACCGTCGTGATCAAGTAGAGAACCAAGTTCAGGGACTGAAATTGACAGGTCTGCCCTGAAGACATTTTCTCCAAAAAACTTGTGACAGGCCCTGCCAGCAGGTGTTTTAAGAAATGCAACTCCGCCCATGTGGCCGGGGGTATGCCAGGCATACTTGTATTCTTCAGCGTATTTTACCAGTTCTCTGAAGAAATCAGGCATAATTCCTTTGATGTATTCGGTAAGAGCTGTTTCTATTCTTCCGGCAATAAAAGAAGGGGTATCTTCTGTTTTCCATATATATCCGTTGATCATGTTAAGTATATCAAGGGGAAGATCATTAATGGAAAGTTTTTCAGTGATAATGAAAACAGGTATTTCAGGATTTCTTTGTCTTATCTGGGCAATAAATTCTGAGGGTTTTAAATGATTCTTTTTCTTTTCAAGTCCTACTTCCCATTCAAGAACGATGCAGCCGATTTCAGCATGTGATGTAAAAACTTCGAGCCCGTCCTGGCAGCTTAGTGCATCGATTACAGAACAGTTGAGTATTTCAAGGTCTTTTACGATTGCTCGCAGTACAGTACCTTCTGCGGTTTGCGCTTGCAATTCATCATCAATCAGTAGAACAGGAAAATCTTTTTTGCCAAAATTCATCATTATAAAACTCCTTATTTAAAGCTACACTTAAATGAATATAAGTTATCACTCTTGTTTTTTAACGTCTTTTGCCCATTCGGTTTTTCTAAGAGCATATAAAACAAACGGAGGCAAACACAAAACAGCAATTCCCAAAAATAAAAACAATTCATAAAAAACAAGTTCTTGAATAGTATCAATTTGTTTTGGGGGCCAGAACCCCATAAAAATGGCAAATAATGAAGATATCGTGCCTGTTCCTCCAATTAACCACATTCCCATAATACCACCTGGAACCTTGTATGAGCGTGGCGTATCGGGTTGTGAATATTTGAGTTTAATGGCAGAAATAAACATCAGTATGTACATTATTAAATATACCTGTGCAGTAAGAACCGTCAGAATCCAGAATGAACTGCTGACCGTTGGCATTAAAAGAAAAACAAGAGAGAAGAGAGATACAATTCCTGCCTGAACAAGAAGAATATTAGTCGGCATTCCATAACGGTTGGTGCGTTGGAAAAATGGAGGGATAGATCCGTCTTTTGAGGTGGCAAGCAATCCTTTTGTAGGACCTACTATCCAGGTGCTTAGCATGGCAACTCCTCCGCCTGCAGTTAAAATTGCAATCCAGGGTACAATCCATTTCATATTATGTGCGGAGAAAAAGAGTTCAAATGCTTCCATTACACCAGCAACGAGACTAATGTTTTTTTGAGGCACCACAATCGCAATGGATAACGACCCGGCAATACATAGCAAAAGAATAATAAATGTTGAAAGGAATATGGCTTTTGGATAATCACGCTGAGGGTTTTTAACTTCTTGCGCATGCACTGCTGACATTTCCATTCCGGTAAATGAAAGAAACATTCCGCTTAAAAGTATTAGCTGTCTTATGTCCGTCAGATTAGGAATTAATTTTTTTACGGAAAAATCTATTTGTGACTGTCCACCTTCAATTACCCATATTAATCCAAGAATAATAATTAATGTACCGGGAACAATTGTTCCGGCGATAGATCCAATTGAACTTATTACACTGGAAAGTCTCATGCCGCGAAAGTTTGCCAGCGTTGCTCCCCAAAGTGTTACAAGAATAACTGAAACCATATAAACTTTATTATCAGCAAGAGCAGGATTAATAACATAGGCGAATGTAGCAGCAGCAAAAGAAAGTATTGTAGGGAACCAGACGACATCTTCGACCCATTGCAGCCACACAGCTAGAAAACCTAAACGGGCGCCAAACCCTTCTTTAACCCAGAGATAGACTCCTCCGGGTTCGATTGTTCCAGGCCATCCGGTGGCAAGTTCAGCAGAAATCAGGGCAGTTGGAACAAAAAAAGCAATGGCAGCAAAAGAAATAAAAAAGATAAGTGCAAGACCGTAGTCTGCCATCATTGGAAGATTTTTTAACGACATGATAGCGGCTACATTTATCATTGCCAGGGAGAAAACCCCAAGAATAGATTTATTTGTATTGCTTTTCTCAGCCATAAGAAATATCCCTTTTGTCTATTAAGAGAAAACAACCCGTAAGCTACGATAAGTCAAGATATAATATAAAAGGAATAGTAATCATAACATATTGATGCCAGGAATGGAAAGAAATTAGCTCAAAAAAGAGCGTGAAGCAATAATAAGAAATAGTTGATATTAAGGAAACAATACTAAAAACTATAATTAAGGATTATTCTATAATCTTTATAATCTTCACTATCTGTATCCAGAGAATCTTCAACAAAAGCTGCCCGCATTCTGAGGCATAATCCGTGTAAGCCGCCATGAAACAGGTAGTCCACTGTTAAATCGGTTTCTCTTTGTGCCGGGGATGAAAAAGAACCATTTTCCGGCGTCCAGGATTCCGTGTGATTTGTATTTGCACTTAAACCCTTAATCCCAATTTTTCCAAAATCAAATGAAAGACCGAAAACCCAGGATTTTTCACCGGCCAGGTCATTATCTTCTTCCATTATTGATGTGTAACCAGGATAGGCGCCCCATGGATTGACGATATCGTAATTATCATCTGTTATTGTAAATCCCAGGGTAAGTTCTAATCCCCGCCAGGCTATTCCGCCTTGAATGCCTGCCATACCGGTGTGAAATTCTCCTTCCAGTGCTTTGCCGACATCTTTCTGGTACATTGCTTGTGCTGATCCGGAAAGTAATGTCTCAATAGAAATTTTCTTTTTTATGTCAGCCTGTGCATAAATAACATTCATAAATTCATGGCAAAAATAGTCCCAAATCTGAATTGTACAGTTTTCCGCAGGAGTATAAATAATACCTGCCATAGTAACAGGCTCATTTGTTCCAGTAAAACCGGCTGCTTCGGACATTGGCCTGAACTTTCTGTCAGTCCATTCTTTTATTCTGGTAACGTGGGAGAATTGCAGTTGAAAACTATTAAGCATATTGCTTTTAAGAGTATATGCTTCAAAAGTCACAGGTGTCATTCTAAAATCGTAAGGATTCAGAAAAGGAGTATCAAGCATCTGTCTGAAAAGCCTTAAACTGTTTTTACCGGCTTCAGCTTGAAGATAAGCCTGGCCTATTACACCGTAACCCTGTTGACCCGGGGCAAGCAGGTCTGCGCCATCATGATTTTTGTCAGTGAACATTAGTCCTTGCGAGGTATAACCGACTACGCCGGCGGAAAGACCATGCCACGAAGCTGTTTCATATTTAAGATATCCTCCGAGAGCCATGCTTTCGGAGGTATTTGCCTTGTCAAAATGTCTATGCATATAGAAAGAGCGTACCTGACCCTGAATAGTTCCCTTTTTAATGAAATTTAAAGCCCCATGCTCTTTTCCATTTTGTAATGACTTTGCCTGAAGTAAAGGACAGGCAATGGTGAAAAAGGAGAGTAGTGTAATGAATATTGACTGAAAAGCTGAAAACGCGTTTATTTTTACTGTTATTTTCATATTTATAATTTTTATTGTTAATTCTTGCTGAACGAAAAACCAAAATGATGATATCATCATTTCAGATACATTAACAAAAATTTCGGGTTGAATATATTTTATTAGCAAAATTTTTCGAAAATAGGGTGTAAATATGATTAATGAAACTATTAAAAGAATTGAAGCAAAGATTCGGGATTCTTCATTAAATGAGGAAAAGCGTCTTGAATTTATGAGGCTTGTTGATATCCTCAAAAAGGAGTTGACTAATCTTTCTGAAAAGGATGCTGAACAGGCACGAAGCGTTGCAGGTTTTGCTGAAATATCTTCACATGAAGCAACACGCGAAGCAAAGGACAAGGCTTTGCTTGATATTTCATTACATGGATTTACTTCGTCTGTTGATAAATTTGAGATTGAGCAGCCCGAGCTTGTTAAGGCGGTCAATTCAATTTGCATGCTTCTTTCAAATCTAGGAATATAACAGAAATTTCTTATAATTAAGGGAGGTTCTTATGAGTGCAAAATTAAGCTTTGGTGGTTCAGAAAACATTCAAAACGGTAAAAAATGGTTTATGAGTTTAGGTATCATTCTGCTGCTTATAGGTTCTTGTGCAGTTGTTTTTCCGGTTTTTTTTACTTTGGCTATTGAAACTTTTGTTGGAATTATTGTTTTATTTAGCGGTATTTTGCAGGTGATACATGCGTTGTGGTCGAGAAAATTCAAGGGTTTTATAGTACGTCTTTTAGGCGGAATTGTGCCTCTTGTAATTGGTTTGGTTCTGCTGGCTTATCCAGCGAAAATCATGTCTATATTGACATTGGTTCTGGCGGTTTTCTTTGTTTTAGAGGGGATTATCAGGATATTTCTTTCTCTACAGCTGCGCCCGTTATCATGTTGGGGCTGGGCTCTATTTGGCGGTGTTATTTCTTTGTTGCTTGGAATAATGATTTTTAACCAGTGGCCGGGCGATGCCTTATGGATTATAGGTCTATTTATTGGAATAGATATAATCTTTGCCGGATGGACTTTTGTTATGCTGTCATTGTCATTGCGAAAATAATAAACTGTGTGAAACACCTTATTGGCTATTGGATATGTCGGTAATTGTACAGTCAGACCCCGAGAGGTTTTCCAGGAACCAGTGACCCATTGCATGTCCATTATTATCGGCAATCTTTCCCTGGAATATATCCCGGACCAGTTATCAGTACAAAGCGCCTTATATGGATCTCTGCGCAGGGGAGGAAAACTGGTTTCATATTTTACGGACATAAGAAAAGCCAAAGACAGAATGCCGGTTAAAGGTGCGATTGCCAAGGCGTTGGATGATCAGCTCCAAAGAGATGCTTTTGAGATAATTTTAAAAAGTTATGATGCCGGGTTTGGAGTTGTAATTGAGAAGACTGAGGTAGATACTCTTGCTTTCCCTTTTAAATATGTGAAGTTTGATTCGGAGGCGGAGGCCGAGTTATATGAAGTTCCTCAAGTAAATTTACCTTCCCCCCATTTTTCCTTAACGCAAGCAGGGATAGTAGCCAGTTCAGATATCATCACTGAATCTGAAGTGCAGCCGGAAATGAAACGAATACTGGATGGTACCGAATTAACTAGAGAAACTGCGACATGGTCAGGCGATGTTCAATCCTTTACAGTTGGCGATCTAATAGAAACTGCCCATGAGGACGAGTTTTTAAGTGATTTTAAAGGAT
>JAVCCS010000102.1 GCA_030765365.1 Candidatus Theseobacter exili | reverse complement strand
TTCAATTACAAGAGTAGTAAACCCTACAGTTCCCGGACCTCAATTTAATTATGTATTTGTTGCCGATTTATTTATCATAGGTGCGGGTATTGATGATTCCATTATCAGGAAAGCAATAGATATTGGTGTTGCAAAAGGTAAAGGATCTCTTGGAAAGAGCGATTTATATAGAAAAGCGATGGAGTCGGTTAAAGTTTCCGGCGAAAACAGAGGCCTTTTATTTGTAGATGTTTCTAAAATTGTTGATCTTATAAAAGCATTTCCAATTCCTGGTCTTGATCAGGCAAATGTTACTGACGGTATTGAGAAAACTCTTGGCGTAATAGAAACAATTGCTGGGGCATTAAGTTTTAATTATTCGAAAAAAGCAGTTGATCGAATAGATTTTAATATGTTTTTCGCGAAAAATAAAAACGTTAAAGATGCAGATATTCTGGATGCTTGGAGCGTAAAACCTGCTGACATAAAAAACCTTTCATTTGTTCCGAGCGGCGCAGTTTTGTTTTCAATGTCAAACACTGTTGATATTGCAAAACTTTGGGAGCTTTGGAAGAACAGTTTGAGGCAGCAGGCCCCTGAACGTGCTGATGAAATTCTTTCAACTGTAGATCAGTTTGAAAGTGATACAGGTGTTTCAATTCAGGATGATATTCTTTCCTGGATTGGTGATGAGTTTGGTTTTCTGCTTTCAGACGTTGATATGGGAGGGTTGTTCCCTTTTCCTAAAATTGCATTGATAATTAAGGTTACTGATGGTGCTAAAGCTACTGCTTCGCTTGGCAAAATTACTAACGTAATAGTTGAAAAATCAGTACCAGAAGGTGTTACTGAAGAAACAGAAGGAGAGGCGGCGGCTTCTCCAATAAAAGCCTCATCTGAATCCTACGGAGGACAAACTCTTCAGAGTCTGGAGATAAGGTTGCCTTATCAGAGCTTAACTCCGGCATATGCAGTAATGGATGATTACCTTATAATAGGAACAAGTAAGGAAACTGTAAAAAATCTGATTGATACTAAAGATGGAAAAGCTAAATCTGTAAAGTCTGATGCAGCGTTTAAAACTGCTACAAAGGGTTTTCCCGTGAAGGTTAATCAATTGGGTTTTCTTAATGCAACCAGGGCTTTAGACCTTATAATTGAAATAACAACATGGGCAAATAGTCTTCAGCAACAAGCAGCAGGTACGCCGTCTACAGAAACTGCTGCAGCAATAACTGAAACGGTTATTCCTGTTCTGAACGCATTGAAAACAGTTGAATCAATAGGTGTAGTTGCTGTTAATGAAAAAGATGGTATTGAACAATCTGTTCATATTGAAATAAAGAAGTAACAAAAAAATCAGGCTAATCACCTGTGTTTGTTATATATTATTAATATTGAAATGGCCGTTGAATAATCCTGTAAAAGGAAAATTTGGCGGCCATTACTTTTTCTACAAAAAATATGACCTAGATTTTTGTAACAGAGATGAAAAACTAGTCGGGAGATATTGGATCATATAAAAATTATGAAAGTACAAAGCAAGTCCTCAGAAAGTGGTTTATTTTTCTAATTGAAAATTGTTCTTTTGCAAGTTAGCGCTGGTAAAAGGATGATTTGTCTTTACATGAATTTATATCTGATGTTTCTATTACGGTATTGCGGGTTGTTGCTCAAATCTACATGAGTCGCATTTCCTATTGGCTTTATTTACTGAAGGAGATGAGGAAACCAGATTCTCCTTGAGGCTTTTTCTATTAATGATTAGCTAAAAGATTCTGACAGATTCCATTCTTCTATTGCAAATTCCAGGTTTATGTAAAGAAATAAATTATTTTGGAACTTTTACAGGTTTTTATTGGTTTAATAATATGTATATCTAAAAATGGATGACTAAAATCGCAATGTATCAATGAGCTAATATTGTTATACGGTATATTGACATTTTGGTCAGTTTTATGGTAGTATCATCTTGCTTTAAATAAAGGATTAGAAACAAGCGTGATTAACTGAATTAAATTGGATTTGTTTATAATATATTATATCGGCTGAAAAGGGGTGAATTGTGCGAGATCTTAGACTTGGGAGAAAGCTGAAGCTGTTTTTTATGAATCACTGGGTAAAAATTCTTATAGCCAGCATTGTAATACTCTTAATAATTCTTGCGATAGTCGGTTTGATGTCAATGGAATCCTTTTATCGAAGAATGACCTTATCACAAATGCCTTTGCAATTTCTTATGGCCGGTATCCATGCAATGATATTTGTCTTTATGTACAGTACGTTTTTGCGCGGCGGTTATTCGCAAATGAACAAGAATAAGGTTAAATCTGAAGACATCAATGTTAAATTTGATGAGGTAATAGGTATTGATGAAGCAAAAGAAGAGGCCTGGGAAGTGGTTGAGCTTATTAAGGACCACAAAAAGCTTCAAGCTATGGGAGGAAAGATATTAAGGGGTATTTTAATGGTAGGCCCTCCTGGATGCGGAAAAACCCTTCTTGCAAAGGCTATTGCCACAGAATCCGGTTTGCCGTTTATTTCAATGGCTGGTAGTGAATTTGTTGAGGTGTTTGTAGGCGTTGGTGCTTCGCGTGTTAGAAAGCTTTTTCAGAAAGCAAGGCGAATGGCATATGCAAGTGGTGGTTGTATAGTATTCATTGATGAAATTGAAGTAATTGGTAGGGGACGTACTTTCAGTTATATGGGTGGGGGCCAGGAAACTAATAGCACTCAAAACCAGTTGTTAGTGGAACTTGACGGTCTTGGAGATAAAAGAGAAAATATCTTGTGTATCGGAGCAACAAATGCTGAAGAAGAAATAATGGATAAAGCCCTTTTACGTCCAGGCAGATTTGACCGGAAAATATATATTTCAAAACCAGGGCTTAAAGGGCGTGAAAAGTTATACCGTTACTATCTGGATAAAGTGAAGCACACTCCAGAAATAGACAGTTCTCACCTTGCCAGGCGTTCTGTTGGAAAGACACCCGCAGACATTGAAAATATTATAAAGGAAGCTGCTTTAATTGCGATGCGGAGCAGCAGACAAGTTGTAGAGTATAAGGATCTTTCTCAAGCCATGGAGCGTGTTGAATTAGGAGTTAAAATAAAGCGTGAAATGACAGAAAAATGCCGCAGAGAAACTGCATATCATGAAGCAGGGCATTTGTTAGTGCTTTATATTCTTCATCCAACTGATGATGTTTTTAAAGCATCAATTGCTATGCGCAAAAATACATTGGGTGTTGTTTATCATGAGCCAAGAGAAGAGTTGTATACACACACTAAAGACAGATTATTGGCTGATATTAAAACAGCATTGGGAGGATATGTAGCTGAAAAGCTAAAGTTTGTTAATACTACCAGTGGCGTTACCTCTGATTTTAAAAGCGCAATGGGAATTGCTCATTATATGGTTTGGGTTGTTGGAATGGGAGGTTCAGGATATGTTGGGGATTTTACTATTATTCCTGAGTCCCAGCTTTCGGATAAGATGGTTCAAGCTTTAAATGAAGATACACAAACGATACTGTCTAGCTGCTTGAAAGAAGTAGAGACACTGTTAACCAATGAAATGAGGGTTCTCGATAGGTTTGCGAGTGAGCTGCTTGAGAAGGAAGAATTGGAGTATGATGAAATTGACGCAATATTTAAAGAGTATGAAATAGAAGGTGGTCTTGCAGTATCCGCAAAGTATTTACCTGAGCCAGATAAATTAATTAAAGTCCAAGAAGATGACAAAAAGAAATCGGTTAAGAAAAAGAAGGAGTAACTTTATAAATGCTCCAAAAGTAGTATTAATATGTCTTTTGTTTATTGTCCTATTTCAAGCAGGGTGTGATAAACATTCATTTCCCAAAGCAAAAGTTATTTCATCTGTTAAACAGATGTGTATGGATGAATATAACCTTGATGTTGACGTAAAAGTAATTGGAAAAACAATAGGCGTATGTTTTGAAGCTGACGATCTTATTGATACAAAAAAAGGTTTTAATGAAAAGGCTGTTGAACATCTCGGAAATATTCTTTTAAGTGTTTCAAGGGTTTGCCTCAGTACCGATGCGGATTTTGAATTCTATGTAATAATAGCTAAAGATAGATCAATGCCAGGCATAGAAGTGCTATTTATAAGGCATGTATACGATGTAAAAAGATTTCTGCTCGGTAGTGTTTCAAGAAATGATTTTTTCAACAGACTTCTTATAGATTATAGATTTAATTCATTATTACTCGCAAGAGGAGCAGTGACTAAATTCTTTTCCTCAATGTCATCTGGAGATTTTAAAAAGGCTCTTTCCTCATATTCCAGCAAGAATATGCCTGGTTTTTCTATAAGTTTTTTCAGGGTAATTTTTGAATTGAAGATGAAAAAGGATATGCATTATAAGATTGAAGAGCTAAAAATGAAACCGATAAAAGACGGTGCAACGCTGGTTTTTTGTAAAGTAAAAGAAACATATTCCTCTAAGGAAGGTTATGAAAAATCAGATTTTCTTTTCCCATCGGGAACTATAAATGATTATCTTTTTCTTGTTGAATCAAAACAATATTCTCCAAAAATTCAAGATGTTTTCCCTTTATTTAAAAAAGGTGATACGGGAAAACTTGAAAAACTGCCATTTCCAGAAGAATACAAACAGTACGAGAATGTAGATAACTGGCCTGATAAGGATTTTTTGGTAGAGGAAATATCTTTTTCTGATTTTATAGCTGACCAGGTTGCACAGCGCATTTTGCGAAAGGTTCAGGAAACACAGAAAGAGCACAAGGAAAAAAAGGGAAAGATACAAAAACAAAAGAGTTGGCGAAACAATTTGGGTCTTCTTAGTGATGAAAAGCAAGAAGAACTGGACAATGAGTCAATTAAACATGATAAAACCTATCACCTTGATTCGGTAAAGGCAAATTTTATAGAAAAGTCGGGTAATGGGAAAAACAGACTTTTTAAAATTGACATGAAGTTTAAGGATTTTCCAAAGGACGAAGCTTCATTAGAAAAGCTGAAAGGACTTTCAATGAAGGTTGTCAAAAATGTTTTCAATAACTATCAATACAAGAATTTTAGTGAAGTTATAATTTCTGATACAAATACAGGAAAACTTCTGGGATCCTTCGATCAAAAAGCTGTCTTGGAAGCAAAATAGTTTTCTAATGTTCTATTACTACGTTAGCCGGAAGCCTCATCACACTACATGCCCTTGATCACGAGTTTAGATTAATGAATTACAGAATAAAAACACAATTGCATTACCAACCTAATGCTTTTTAATTATTTATCTCTCTCAAGAGCGCAGGGAATGGGGGAGAGTACAGCATAAATCAAATCTTCTTCGGGCCGTGCGCCTGCGAATCTTCAGCGAAAGTCCGTTAAATCTCACTCTGTGATTTGAAATGCAGAACCAGTCTGTTGATTACTTAAAGAGGAAAGTATCATCTCCACTCAACGCTTTAAGAAGTATTGCTTTAGACTTTTATATATTCGACTTTAAAAAAATATCTGCGTCTTTTGAGCCTTTGCGGGATAAAAGTAAATGAATATAGAACATCTTAAAATTGTTTCTAACACTAAAAATAAGAATAAGTAATGTTGTGGGATCTTATTGTTTGAAAAAACGACACAGAAGCAAAAATGAGATTTATAACTGCTATTTTATTCCTGGGTTTCGGGGATAATAGGAACCACTGTTGAACGACGTCTTGAAAATAAGCGGCCGAAATCTGTAAAGATGATATAAAAACTTGGTACAACAAACAGAGTCAGGACTGTAGAGCTTAATAATCCTCCGATTACTGTAATTGCGAGCGGGGACCATAAACTTGCACCCTGGCTTCTGTCAAGGGCCATTGGCAGCAAACCCAATACAGTTGTAGCTGTAGTCATGCATATAGGACGCAAGCGGTCTGTTCCGGATTTAAGAATTGCCTTAAATCTGTTCATATTAAGATCTCTTGCCAACTGATTTGTGTAATCAAGCAATACAATAGCATTGTTAACAACTATACCTCCAAGCATAATCGCGCCAATCATGACTCCCATACTTATTGTGGATTTGCTTAAGAAAAGGCCTATAGCTGCTCCAATTGCTGCTAAAGGAACAGAAACCATAATAATGATAGGTTGAGAATAAGATTCAAAAAGTGATGCTAACACCATATAAATTAGCAAAAGTGTGACAAAAAGTGCAAAACGCAGCTGACGTTGATTTTCCTGCATTTTTTCATAATCACCACCGAAAAGATAAAAATAATCTTTTGGAAACTCGATATCTTTTACCTGCTCTTTAACTTTTTTTACAGCAATATCCAGGGTAATCTTCGACAGGTTTGCACTTACCTGAATCATTCGTGTTTTGTTTTTTCTCCATATTTCACTGGGTCCTATCCCAAACTTGAAATCTACGACCTGTTTGAGTTCCACTAATTCGTTTTTAGGACTAACAACAGTGAGCCTGCGTACATCGGTTAGGTGAGCTCTGTCCTTTTTTTGAAGCCTTGCAATAGTGTCGATTTCTTTTTTACCTGAATGAAATCGCGTTGCCTCAAGTCCACGCATTTGAGCATGTAGTGAGTCGGCAATCTCGCGAACTGAAAGATTGTGAAGCCGCGCATCCTGTTTATCAACAACAATCTGCATTTCAGGCCGTCCCTCTTTCATCCGCAGCTTTATATCAGTCAAACCTTTTACCTGTTCAAGTTTTCCGGCAATTCCAGTGGCTATTTTTTTAAGCACTTTATAATCATAACCGTAAACATCTATCAGGAGTTCCTTGCTTCCGCCGCCGCGTTCCTCCGAAAAATACACAAAGGCACGCTCAGCTTCTCCTATATCCTTGACTTTAGGACGCAGCAGCTCGA
>JAVCCS010000136.1 GCA_030765365.1 Candidatus Theseobacter exili | reverse complement strand
CGCATATTACAAGAAAGTCGACATAAAAACATATACGATCACAAACAAAACAAACAAAACAAAAACATTAATACTTGAACATCCTTTTAGAAAAGGATGGGACTTGGTTGACACACCAAAACCAATTGAAGAAACCCGAATATGGTATCGTTTTCAGATTGATTTAAAACCTGAAAGCACTGTAATCTTCCCTGTCAGTGAAGCTCATATTGTTTATGAAGCATTTGGTTTGAACGATCTTTCTCTTGATGACATATCAGTGTTTGTTGAGAAAAACTATATTTCTCAAGAAATAAAGAAAAGTTTTGAAAACATTGTAAAAATTAAAAGTGAAATTGTTTCTCTTAGAAAAAGTATCCAGGAAAAAGAAAATCAATACGAACTATTATTTAATGATCAGGAAAGAATAAGAAAAAATCTCCGGTCTCTAAAAGCCTCTCCTGCTGAAAGGAAGCTTGCTGAGGATTATGTGAGCAAACTATCCGTTCAGGAGAAGGAACTGGAAGGTATTCAATCAAAAATCATTAAGTTAAAAGAGAAAAAGAACAAACTCCAAACTGAACTTAGTTCGATGGTCGGTTCTTTAGAGTTTGAAAAAGAAATATTTTAAACCTTTAGTGCTGCAACTAATTTAAAATACTTGATATTTATAATTCAGCTGGCTGAAACCAGTCTTGAAGTTTCTGAATATTCAGCATATCCAAGCGATCAACAATAGCATCTGCAGAAGACAGTGCGTAAACAGGATGGGTTGTTGATACAGCAACCACCTTCATTCCTGCACGTCTTGCTGCTTCAATGCCTTTGGGTACATCTTCAAAAACAATGCATTCAGAAGGTGTTTTTCCTGCAAATTGACTTGCCAATAAAAACACCGAGGGGTCTGGTTTGCCTTCGGTTACATCCTCTGCAGCAACAATGCCTGAAAAAAAAGAATTCATCTTAAGCTTTTCAAGAGCAATTTCGATATTAATTTTGTATGTAGAAGAAGCTATATAACAAGTTACTCCTGCGTTCATAAGAGCTTCAAGCCATTTTTTAACACCGGGCAAGGGTTCTATGCCCCTTTTCTCGAGAAGCATTCTGTAAAGCTCTTCTTTTCTTTGTGAAAGCCGCTGTATTTCTTTAGGGTCACGTGTCCAATTCAGTATGTTTGGAATTACAGTTTCGTTTTTCATGCCAAACCCTTTTAGAAAATGATCTTTAGGAAGATGCAGATTTTCTTCTTTAGCCAGTAATTCCCATCCCTCTTCATGTAGTTTGGAGGAATCTATTATTACTCCATCCCAATCAAATATTGCAGTCCAATTGCAATAAGCCATTTAAAAACATCCCTTTAAAATCTATTTAAGCAATAGTTGTGATTTGAAAAAACTATCCATAAGCTGGGACATCACATTTGTGGTGTCTATTAGTAAAAAAACAATTTCTTTCTTTTTCATAATTTTTATAATAATAAAGATTATCAGGTTGAGCTATTTATTTAAATATTATGCATAAACGATGCGATTTATTCAACATGAGATTCCCGTATTGGCTCAAAATGCAACATTCAGCCTTAAATCTCAAGTATTATGAACGTAATTGATTTTCCGCATCAACAATATCTCTGTTGACAAGGGTTATTGCTTTTTTTATTTTTCTTTGTAATTTTTCAGAGATATCAGCATCTAAAATTTCTCTCATGATTTGCACGGCCATTCTAAAAAACCTAACAATTTCTCCTTCATCTGCATTTGTTTGTGACAGAATATCTTCAAAAGATCCACCGTTCATCCATGCTTTTATGCAATCATTTAATTGAAAATCAAATCCCTTTGAATAAGGATGGATCCTAGCTTTTTTTTCCATTTTTGTTAATGTTTTCATAGTATGTTTTGTTGTATTGATAATATTTTTAATTCTTTTATCAGGTTTTTCTATAAATCCTGATATTCCTTTTCTTGGTTCATATACAATTGACAGGCAAATAATACCTATCTCCAGTACAGAAAGATTTTCAAGCATACCATCTTCGTATAGCTGTGCTAATGGCAATTCATAGCCACATATTCTTGATGCAAAGAAACCTTTTCTTGTTAGCTTGTTTTTTCTTATATAACCTAAATATTTCAGAATTCTAACCCTTGCTTTCATTTGTTCAAGCGCGTTGCTTCTTGTGTTTCCTTTTTTTTGAAAATAATGAAAAGAAGATGGATACAAATTATAAAGGTTTTCTTCGTGCTTGTCATATAGCAGCAATAGGGTCGAATATGATGTGTTAAATCTGCTGTATATCTTTTCAGGTTCGCCATATATTATTCGTTTGATTTCTCTAATTGATATATAATGAGGATTGATTCGGGAATATACATATCCCTCAGTGTCGATCCCTCTTCGCCCCGCCCTACCAGCCATTTGATAAAAGTCTCTTGTTTTTAAGGTTGAAAATGCAAAACCATAGAATTTTCTTAATTCATCGAAACAAACTGTTTTTGCCGGCATGTTTATTCCCAAAGCAAATGTTTCTGTTGTGAAAATAACCTTTATAAGCTTGCTGGTGAAAAGCCGTTCGATAACTTCTTTTAAAATAGGCATCATGCCGGCATGATGATATGCTATGCCTTTTTCTATAAGAGGCTGTAAATCCAAAACCCTTTGTTCCCCTTTTATGCTATATCGACAACACAAAGATAAATGCAGCCTTCTGATCTCCTGTTTTTCATTAATATTTAAAAAATCATAGTTGGACATTTCCTTGGCAAGTAATTCACATCGACGTCTTGCAAATAAAAAATATATACATGGGAGCTTGTTCTCATTGTAAAGATTCCTTATAAGTACTGTTGGCCTGTTTTGATGTGTTTTATATCTTATGGATACTCTTTCATTATCAGAAATCCTCAGCCCTTTTTTTGTATAACCAGTCTTTTTAACGTCCTCTAGGTTTTTACATACCCTTTCTTCACATTGAAACAACAAATGTAGAGGAACTGGGCGTTTATCTTCTTTTACTATTTTTAGTGAGTTTTTATGAATTGATTGAAGCCAATCTGCAAATTCTTTTAGATTCGGTATTGTTGCAGAAAGCGCCAAAATCTTCATGTGGGAAGGAAGAAACAAAAGCGATTCTTCCCATACTGTGCCTCTTTCATAATCATCGATATAATGTATTTCGTCAAATATAACCCATGAGTAATCACGCATAAGTCTTTCATCACCAAGAACCTTGTTGCGAAAGATTTCAGTTGTCATTATTAAGACAGGTGCTGATGGGTTAATTGTGACATCGCCAGTAAGAAGCCCAATACAACCTGGATAAATTGACTGAAAATCACGATATTTCTGGTTTGAAAGCGCCTTAATTGGTGAAGTATAAACAACCTTTGTACCTGAAGTAATAGATGTTTCAATTACATGTTCGGCAATAGCTGTTTTGCCAGCGCCGGTTGGAGCCGAAACAATAACTGAATGCCCCTTTTGTATATGCTTGAACGCATCTTTTTGAAATAAGTCGTATTCTATTTTGGTTTTCAAAAGATTTGTAAATTCCTATGCTTTATAGATAATCACATGAATTTGTCAGAGATATTGTCTAACTAAATTTTATTTTAATCATTATTGGATAGTGGTCTGAAATAGAATCTGTTTGCTCATTTTGAATAACATTATAGTCATATGCAAAATTAGAAATTTCTTGTGTGACAAATATATAATCCAAACGCAGATTTGTTGCATGAGACTTGTCTCTGTTCGATTCTGTAGGCACGGTGTGCATAAACTTTTTATCATGCAACAAAGCTGTATCAATCCATTCGTTGCTTAGCAATTCAGGTATTACCCACATTTCCAATTCAGAAATTCCAAATTTCTGAATGTTTTTTTTCTTCAAATTGTTCAGCAGTGTATTTGTATCATATTGATCTTCTGGTGAAAGAGAATTAAGATCTCCCATAATTATCGCAGATCTACCTTTCTTATGATGATTTAAGATAACCTTTATCTCTTTTAGCCTTGCATACTCTCTGCCATGTGTAAGATGCGTAAGGAAAATGTCCAGAGTTTTGTTATTCTCAGTTGCAATTTTTGCATAAACCAATCCATGCCCCATTTTCTCCGGAAGATTTTCTTTTTTTAAAAAATCTGTTTTTGAGAATAACGCCATATGGAAGGCACTATTGGCTTCTCCAAAAATGTAATCCTGAAAATCTGTCTCTGACAGAAATTCTTTTACTACTTTGAAGTCATTAGCATTCCACTTATTGATTTCCAGTAGACCCAATATATCTGGATCCTCTTTTTTAACAAATTCAATCAATTTATTAAATCTCAAGCCTGACCTGATGCCGTGAATATTAAAACAAATAATTTTCAATGTTGTTTTATTCTGATTTATTTTCACTTTGTTTGTTTGGTCGGGATATGCTTTTTTAGAAGAAAAATGCACGATAGACAAATTTATTGTTAGGATAGTGATTATTGCGCAAATTGGTGAAATTCTCAAAATATTTCCTGTGAATATTAGTTTAATTAATAGATTGATATCCTTAAAAGAAATTAGACCAGAGCACTTTCATCTCCGGAATCTTTAACGAAAAGACATGATGTGTTAACACTTTTAACTATTCTGCGCATTGATTCACACACCATTTTTTCGGAAAGTCCGAAAAAATTAAGATCAGTCAAAGGCGCTCTCTGAAGAATATCGTCAAAATCTCCCTCGAGAATCTGTGCCTTTGTATTTGCAGGCATACGCCCTCTTTCAATAATAGTCTTTTGAAATAATTTTGTCTTTAACCTTTCATCCTCGCTTTCAAGAACTGAAACCAGGTTTACTTCGGCATCCCAGTCTCTCATAAGCTGTAAAGCCGTAAGTATGGCGAGATTTCTGTTCGGACTCCCCGATCTCAGCCATAAACTTACACGTTTTTTTACACCGAAAGCAGCTTTGGGATGATGAGACAATACCATTAATCCAAGTTTTTCCCGGTCGCTTTTTAAACACAATAATATCAATTTTTCTTTAAGATTTCCCTGTATTTATTAATTGCGTTCTGGAAATCATCAGGTATTCTTGCTGTAATTTCCATTAGATTATTATTGATAGGATGTATAAAGCCTATTTTGTATGCATGAAGCATCTGTCTTGTTATACCAAGTTCATTGCATAAACTTGAATCGCCTTTTCCATACGTTTTGTCACCTAAAACATGGTTGCCGTTATAGGCAAGGTGCACTCTGATCTGGTGGGTCCTTCCTGTTTTTATGTTTATTTCGAGAAGAGACAATTCTTTCAAACATTCTATTGCAATCCATTCTGTTTCAGCATCTTTGCCTTTTGAACAGACAGCCATCTTTTTTCGCAGAATAGGATGCCTGGCAATTGGCAGTTGAATCCTTCCTTTGGGTCTTTTCATTGACTTGCAAACAAGAGCCTGATAAGTTTTTCTGACAGTATGATCTGAAAATTGCTTTACTAACAGTCTATGCGAGTCATCATCCTTTGCAATTACGAGACATCCAGAAGTATCTTTATCCAATCTATGAACTATTCCGGGACGTAAAACGCCATTTATCCCTGAAAGATTACTGCAGTGATACAACAGCGCATTAACTATCGTGTGGTTAGGATGGCCAGCAGATGGATGGACAACTATTCCAGGAGGTTTGTTTATGACAGCTATATGATTATCGTCATATAGAAACTCTAAAGAAATATCTTCCGGTTCAGCAGACAGCGCTACAGGTTCAGGAATATCTACAATAATTTTCTCGCCGAAAGAGACCTTATGAGAAGGTTTGGTTGGTTTGCCATTAACATAAACATTATTACTGTTTATTATTTTTATTATCCTGCTTCTTGACAGGGTCGGCACAATGATCTCATTAAGCCACACATCCAGACGCTTACCCTCATCAAGCTTCTTAACTACGTTTTCAATTTTGTCGTGATTATTCACGTATTTTTGTTCCTGCTGCTCTTATTGCGTATAATCCAACAAAACCTACAAGAAAAACAATAACAGCAAAAGCCTGAGTAGGCGACATCCATCCAAGCGTTGTCTTCGGCAAATCGGCACGTCCAAATTCAATCAAAAAGCGTACAAATCCATAAATTAATAAGTAAAGAAACAGTATCTCTCCTCTGTATTGCCGTTTTTTGAACATATAACTTAAAAAAACATACATCAACAACAATGCTGTAGCAGAATATATTTGAACAGGATGGATACAGTGCCCAACTCCAAAAACCGCGGAAGGCAAGCTTCCTTCAGGGAACGTTACGCCCCAAGGCAAAGAAGTAGGTCCTCCATAACAGCATCCATTTAAGAAACATCCAATTCTTCCCACTGCATGTCCAATAACAATTGAAGGAGTACAAATATCGGAATATTCAAGAAACGATTCTTTTTTAATTTTTAGATACACCCAACAGCCTGACAATGCGAGGAGAAGGCCTCCATAAAAAACCAAGCCTCCCTTATGTATCATAGCAATTTGTCCAGGGCTTTCTAAAAAATATTTTATGTTAAGAACAACATAAAATAATCTGCCTCCAACTATGCCAAATATTAGCGAAATCAAGCCAAGGTCTAAAATATATTGAGGATTTGCACCGCACGATTTTGCTCTATGTACAGCCAGCCAGATAGCCAAAAGAAAAGCAATGGCCATAAAACAGCCATATGAATATATTGAGATTGTACCTATTTCAAGCAACTTTGGAAACATTTCTATCACCTTCATGAGTAAACATAAGAAAAAACATGAGAACACCTACGCCAATACAAATTGCAGCATCTGCCAGATTGAAAGATGGCCAATGATATTCTCCTATATAAAAATCAAGGAAATCGACGACATATCCATGATGCAGCCTGTCTGCCAAATTGCCTAAAGCACCACCAAGAATTAGGCCAAGAGATAATTTTGCCAATTTACTTGAGCTTCCATACCTGAAATATATCCAGAATATTAAAATAAATGAAACAAAAGTAAGCCCAACAAATAACCAGAGTCGATGTTGAAATAATCCGAATGCAGCACCATAATTATGAACAAGTGACAGTGAAAAAAAACTTTTTAATACAGGAAGGCTTTCGCCTATATTAAGCAGTTTTTGAACAGCGAACTTAGAACATTGATCGCTAAACAATACAATAATAGCGCAAACGACTAATATCATAATCAGGCAGATCTCTCGTCTTCTTCCTGACATTCCTTGCAGAGAGGTGCCCATGGAACAGCTTTTAATCTTCTTTCTGAAATTTTCGTACCGCTTTTCTCACAAATGCCATAGTTGCCACTTTCAATTTTCTCCAGAGCCGTATCTATCATATAAATGATTTCCTGATCGTTTGCCAGCATCCCAAGAGCCAGAGTTCTGTCGAAGTCGTCAGAACCCATATCTGCAATATGAAGAGAGTAGCCTGAAAGATCTCCAGACATTTCTTTCTGCGATTTTTTAAGATTTTCTTCTATAAGATGACTGACGTCTCCCGAAAGACGTTCCCTAAGTGCTAGAAGAAGATTTTTGTATTGTTCGCTTTTCTTTTTTTCCATCAGTATCTCCTTGGTGAAAAATTGCTATTCAAAATCAAAAACAGAAACTATTTTCAAACATCTTGCGCAAAGCTCTGGATGTAACGAAGAAGCATTCATTGTCTTAGTATACTTCCAGCATCTTGGGCACTTCTTCCCTCTTGTTCTGCTCACGCTTATGTATATATCCTCAAGAGCCTGACCTTTAACTGCATCCTTGGGGACATTCTCATATTCAATTTTATTCACAGATATTTCAGATATTATAAATATTAATTCCAATTCCTCTTTATATTTGTCGAGGATATTATTTATTCTCTCATCTGCCACATAAAGTGCAACCTGGCATTCCAGGGAGCTTCCAATAATTTTATCTCTTCTTTTATCTTCAATAACCCTCAATATTTCATCTCGCACACTAATTATTACATCCCATTCTTGCACCAATTCAAAGTTGTCCCACTCAGAAGTTATTGTTGGCCATGAAGAAAGATGAACACTTTCAGACATTGAATTGTTATCATGGCGTAAACGCCATATCTCTTCAGAAGTAAATGACAGCACAGGTGCAATTAAACGGTTTAAAACCTCAGTTATATTATATAAAGCAGTGCAAGTTGACCGTCTTTCAGAAGAATCAACACTGTCAGCATAAAGACGGTCTTTCAAAATATCCAGGTAGAACGAGCTGAGATCAACAGCACAATAATTATGAATTTTATGAAATGCCTGATAAAAATCAAAACTATCGTAACATTCTGAAACTTCTTTAATTAATTGGTTGGTCTTGTGTAAAACCCACTTATCGATTGATGTCATATCTTCAATGTTGTCTATAGATTGTTCTGGCTTAAATCCGTTAAGATTCCCGAGTAAAAAACGAAAAGTATTCCTGATCCTTCTATAAGCGTCAGCCATTTGCTTTATAATGTCGTTTGAAATTCTAACATCGTCTGAAAAATCGACTGAAAAAACCCAAAGACGAAGGATATCAGCACCATATGTCTTCATTATCTCCTGAGGGCTTATTACATTGCCCACTGATTTAGACATTTTTTTTCCATCACCATCAACTACAAATCCATGTGTCAATACTGTTTTAAAAGGAACTTGCTCAGTCACAGCCATTCCAATAAGTAAGGATGATTGAAACCAGCCTCTGTGCTGATCGCTTCCCTCAAGATACAAATCTGCTGGAAAAGTCAAATCATCCCTTTCTTCCAGAACGGCCTGATGGCTTCCACCTGATTCAAACCAAACGTCTAAAATATCGTTCTCTTTTAAAAAATTATTATTTCCGCAATTTGCACAAACAGTTTCTTTTGGGATAAATTCACCAGCATCTTTTTCAAACCAGGCGTCTGCGCCGTGTTTTGAAATGATAATCCGAACTCTTTCAATTATCTCAACATCAAGTAAAGATTTTTGGCATTTACTGCAATAAAACACAGGAATAGGAACACCCCAAAGCCTTTGCCTTGATATGCACCAGTCGGGTCGAGATTGTATCATCCCTGATATTCTGTTTTCGCCGGTTTTGGGGACCCAGCTAACAGATGAAATTGCTGAAAGCACTTTATTCCTGAAATTATTCTTATCAATTCTAATGAACCATTGCGGTGTTGCTCTGAAAATGACAGGCTTTTTACAGCGCCAACAGTGCGGATATGAATGTTCTAACGGTTCTGTATAACAAAGACTGCCTGTTTCTGACATCTTATGAATAATCTCTTTGTTAGCTTTAAATACATTTATTCCTTCATATTCCTTTACTTCTGCAGTGAATCTTCCCTTGTTATCTACCGGAGATATGACTGGAAGTTTAAACTTAATGCCTACTTCATAATCTTCCTGTCCATGTCCCGGAGCGATATG
>JAVCCS010000224.1 GCA_030765365.1 Candidatus Theseobacter exili | reverse complement strand
AAAATGTTGTAAAGAGATTTGATCTTATTAAAAGATACAAATCGAGAAATATAGAAGAAGCGGTAAAAACCTTTCGCCAGGAGATGGGTGTAGAGGTGCATGAAGAAGGCACAATAACAGTAGGTGTGCGGGTAAAAACACCCTATTTGGCTAATGCCGACCTCGAAATGGAAGCAAGGAAATTGTCAGCGAAAATAGCAAATTTTATTATTCAAAATACAGATTCTCTGAATAAACAATTAAAGGTTGAAAAAGCAAAAAATTTTAGAAGGTTTGTTGAGAAGAGGTATCTTGAAAATTACAACAACCTGCACAGTGCAGAGGAAGAATTTGAGCAGTTTCAGGAAAAATACAGGGTAGTTTCTCTTCCGGAACAAATACAAGCTTCGATTACAGCAGCTGCAGAGCTTAAGACTGATATTATCCGAAAGGAGATTGAATATGATTTTCTTGAGCGTTATGCAGGGAAGGGAAGTGCGGATATCATTAGGGTGAAACAGGAATTGAACGCACTCAAAAGAAAATATAATGAACTGAATGTTGAAAAGGAGAATGGTGATAAGGGTGTATTCCTGGCATTAGATAAAATGCCTGGGCTTTTTACAGCATATGCACGATATTACAGAAATCTTAAAATTGAAGAAACAATACAGTCATTTATTCTTCCGCAGTATGAGCAGGCCAAGATCCAGGAAGCAAAAGATACTCCTACAATTCAGGTTCTTGACGAAGCGATTGTACCAATTAAAAGAATAAAGCCCAAACGGGCAATTCTTGTGATATTTATTGATTGTTTCGCCTTGTTTTTAAGCGTATTGTACATATTTTTTAGGGAGCATATAGAAATCGTTATGGCCGCACCTGAAAATGAATTTGTAAAAGAAAAACAAATTATTACGATGCTCCATGGAGATTTAAAGTCAGTATTCAATAAACGAAGAAACTGATGATAGAGCAATCTTGTTTTATAAAAAAGAAACTGTTTAATAATTGCGATTGTTTTTTTTTACTGTTGCTCTTTATTGAAACAGTGCTATTGCTTATTGGAATGCTCACTGACAACCTTGCAATAGCCCTCGCCGGGATTATCTGTGTTGTAATTGCAGTTTGGAGCCTTTTTTCAATTAAGAGAACATTAATTATTTTGTTGCCATACTTGATTTTACTTCCGAATAACGATGCCTTTCTTAGATATCCATATCTGCATTTTCCAGTGAACTTGTTTTTTGTAGCAGCACTTTTTTTCGTGTTAATTTTTTATACCCTGTCAAAATGTTTGATTTTTAACGATAAGCCGTTGATCGGTATTACTAATATTGACAAGTTTTTTATGTTATTTTTCATTTGGATCATTATTTCAATTTTTTGGGGCTATTATTCAGGCGGACGACTGAAATTTATATATACAGAAGTGTTTTTTATTATGTTTTATGGTATGTATTTTGTCATTGACAGAAATGTTGATTCGCTAAAAGATGTACGTGATATATGGCTCATACTGACGGTAAGTACAATATTGGTATCTATTGAATTTATTTTTGTTGCATATAAAGAGGCTGGCATTAATGCAAGCATTCTCATTAATAGAATTTCATCTCAGCAGCCCCATGTTGCACAATTAATTATACCCTATTTGTTCAGTTATTTCTTGTTTCAAACTCGTAAAGCAAACATAATTATCGCATCAATTCTAATGATCCCTGTTTTTGCGATGGTCTTTTTTTCGCAACAACGAGGCCTTTGGGGAGGAATTGTCCTTTCACTTTTTATATTGTGGGTCTTTGCATCATTCAAAGAGGGAATATCGATAAAAAGTGTATTCAAGACTGTGGGTTATGTTTTGATCGCTGCAGCCCTGCTTGCTGGGATTGGTCTAATAATAGATTCGTTTATCCCAGGGTCTTCGTTATTGACGATGATAAATCGTTTCAATACATTGCTGAATTTGTCTCAAGATACATCTCTTGCTATCAGAATGGCTGAGATAAAACGGTCGGTTGCTCAATGGGAATTAAATCCTTTACTAGGCACTGGTTTAGGAAGCTGGATTTCACCAGTAATTTTAAACCATATGCCGTTTAACCATGTTGACAATTCGTATTTTTTCCTGTTATGGAAAACAGGGGTAGTAGGATTATCTTTGTTTCTGTTGATCTACGTGAGTTGCTTAGTAGCAGGAATAAAAACATTCTATAAATCCAAAAATGCTGAAATTAAGCGAATGCTTGCAGCAATTATTTCAGGGATATTGGGCTTGATGTTGATAGCTCTGACAAATACATGTATTGTTTATTATGGGCTTAATATTGTGTGGGCTGTTGCACTGGCCTCAATTATTGTTTTAGTCAGATTGGATAAAAATGAACAGCTTGGCCCAAAAAGTGTTGTTGAAAATAGTAGTAGAAACATACTTAAACAGTCAGTAAAATGATGGTTTGATGAACGATTCACACCATACACATGAACTTAGGGCCGTTGCGAAGAGTGCGGTGTTTCCATTTCTCGGCATCCCCTTGATGAATGTTTTCCTATGTGTCATCAATATTGTCCTGGCAAGAATGCTGGGTACAGTGGCATATGGAAATTTCATATTGTCAAAGCGCATTGTTTT